>CAZUWN010000037.1:0-1165 GCA_964624105.1 uncultured Candidatus Planktophila sp.
ATAACGCCAAATATCGCAGCGCTTATTACGAAGGTTTTGCTGGGGTTTGGACCCATGGTGACTTTGCTGCTAAAACTAAATCTGGCGGTTTTGTAATATATGGTCGAAGTGATGCCACGCTAAATTCTAAAGGTGTGCGTATTGGTACTGCGGAAATTTATCGAGTAGTTGAAACATTTGCTCAAGTTCAAGAAGCCATGGCAGTTTCGCAAGATTTCGAAGGCGATACTCGGGTAGTTCTCTTTATAACTCTTAAGGGTGGTGCTGAATTAACCCCAGAATTTGAAAAGGAAATCAAGACCGCACTTCGTGTTCAAGCCAGCCCGCGCCATGTGCCGGATTTAATTGTGGCTGCCCCTGAACTACCTCGCACTAAATCAAATAAGTTAGTTGAGTTAGCCGTGGGCGATGTAATCAATGGTCGCGAAGTTCGTAATCGTGATGCGTTAGCTAACCCGCTAGCACTAGATTGGTTTAAGCAGTTCGCGCTTTAAGCAATACAGCGAAACGAAATATTCTCACTGCGCGCTAAGCCCAGACCCATTAGCAATAACTTTTCTACCCAAGTTTCATCGCGCTTGCCGCCATCGACATACCAATCAGATTCAGCAATGCCGCTAGTTGATTTAGCGCCTTGACCATTGCGCACGTTGTAATCAGAGCCGCCCTTTAGGATCAAGAAGCGAGTACGACCATCGCTTTGTTCGCTATTCGTTAAGTTCCAGCAAAGCGGTGCTCTACGCTCAATTTCAGCGCTATTTAGCTGCCATTCCCACTCTGTAGGGATCCGAGCCCCGCGCCATTTGGCATAGGCCTGTGCGTCGGCTAAATCAACATAAGTTACTGGTTGCTCTAATTGTTCAACAGTTGGGGCCCCATCAACCCAATGCGCCAAGAAACGATTAGCCACCTTTGGTTGATAGCCAGTAGCTTTCATGAATTCAAAGTATTGACCATTGCTGACTTCTTGTTTATCCAGCTGGCCAACTTGAGCGGGTGCTGATAATCGATCAGTAAATACTTGGTGATAATTTGGTGGCAGTGGTTTCCAGGCATCGATGAAATGAGCTTGCGCATAAAGACTGCATTCACGATTGCGATATGAGAATTCGAAATCTTTAACTTCACCTGCTAGCTCAACTTTGCGAGTATTGCGATGGGTTGG
>CAZUWN010000037.1:1265-9027 GCA_964624105.1 uncultured Candidatus Planktophila sp.
ACCCATGAACCAAAGACAACTTCCCAGATCAACATGCCAGAACCATTTAGCCAAGCAATCTGCATTTCTTCGCGGTGTGAGTGATTCCAACGCCTGGTCTGATGCAACATGTGTCGGCGTTCAAACCATTTTGCGCGCATTACGCCAGGAATTTCACTATCGCCAAACCATTGCGCCCAAGACATTACGTGATCGCAGATGCGCTCTTGTTGAACCCGAGCTTCACCGCCCACAATCACATCAGGTTTCACGGCCAAGATGGGCGCCATGAATGCTGGGTCAGCCGACTTCATGGTGTCTAAAAAAACCCCATCAAAGCCATATTTATCAACGATTTGGGCCAGTTCAACCTGATCACTCTCAGCTGCCCGGTCAGTCCATTTATCCCATGGGTTGTAATTGAGATGAACTTTCACCCCATGTGATTGCAGATCTGCGATTAACTTGGCCAGCCCTGGCACTTGGTTATAGAAATCAAATTGATTTCGTGAATCGATACCAATAACCGGATAGGCATGCCACAAGATGATGTCATCAAAGCCACCAAAACGTTTAGCATCGGCAATTAATTTAGCCGGCGTAAATACTTGGTTTTCAAAATCAAAGAGGAGTTCGTCCCAGAGCCAGATTAGGGCTGCGTTGTAATTGCTGCGATTAGCAATTGCGGCATTGCTATATGCACGATCATCGTAATTGAGTTTCGCTTTGGCTTCACTGCGCCAACTTGCTAACATTTCTCGCCATTGCTCTCGATCGGACAAGGAATCAGGTCCGGCAAAGATCTTTGCGTTGTCATCGCCAACTGGCAGCGGCAAATCAACATCGCGCGGCTCGTTAGAATTTAAGTTAGTCAGCATTAGCTGCTAAACCAAAGCGTGAGTACGAACTGCTAAATCAGTAAATTTGATTTGGTCGCAATCCGGAATACTCGAAGTTAAGCGATTATCAATTGGATCTGCCCACTGTGCCGGAATCGCAGCCCCACCGAGCATCGCACCACAAATTGAACCAATAGTTGCGCCAATTGAATCGGTATCCCAGCCACCCATTACCGTGTGAGTGATTGCAGTTGAGAATTCACCTTTGCTGCGAGCAAGTGCAAGGACCCCAAGAGCTGCGTTGTTAACTGTATGCACCCAGTGCATGCCATCGACGTGTTCATATAACTTATCAACGGCTAGCTCGTAATCAAGATCTGAATTTCCGAGTTCGCGAGTAAGCGCACAAGCTTTATAGATGGCACTCTCTGGCGGTAGCACTGAGAAACCAGCATCTAGAACTTGATCGATATCTTTAGTAACCATCGCCATGGCATTCATCGCAGCGCTCATAGCAGCGCCATATAGGCCGTTGCGGCGATGGCTGAGCCAGGCATCGCGAACTGCCATCTGGGCTGCTGCCTTTGGGTTACCTGGGTTGATCCAGCCATATAGATCGGTGCGAATTAACGCCCCAATCCATTCTTTAAATGGATTATTCAGCCCGCCAACCACCATGGGATCAAGGCCATCGAGCAGATTGCGATAAACAATTCGCTCTGCAGTGAAAACTTTGCCAGCTGGCAAGTTCTTTAACCATTGATCGGCAATGTGATCGGTATTGAAATCACGGCCAAATTTTTCAACTGTTAAAAGTGCAATTAGTGGGTAGTTCAAATCATCATCTTCGGCCATGCCATCGATGTTTTCTTGTAAACAGGTCTTACCGCTCTGGGTATTCCATGGATGCTTTACTAAAACTTCAGCTGGCACACCTTGGGCTGTGAAATATTCAGTCAGTGGCCAACGACCGCTGGATTCAAGAATGGCACGAATGCCAACTCGTTGTACTTTTTCAACTGGCTTACCAAGTAAGCAACCCGCTGCACGGCCGAGCCAGGCACCATGAAAAGTATTTAAGTCAGGTTTAATCGCAGATGGCGTATCGGGCAAATCGCTAAGAAACTTTTCATAATCTAATTCGGGATTTGCTTGTAGCTTTGCTTCAACTCTCGAACAGATAGCGCGTGCTAGTTCGCGCACCTGCGCAGTTGCCGGCACTGCACTGGCGCCGACAACTGATGCTTGCGAGACTCCCCCAGCAGCTTCCCATTCCGAGATTTCTGCGGCAACGTTAACGCCTTCATATTTAGCTTGGCCAAAAAAGTGCCCCACTAAATCTTCTGGCTGTGCCCAAGTAACTCGTAACTTAAAGCTGCTGGTCATCTTTAATTACCGAATAGCGTGGCTGACGCCTTGGCCACAACTGCGGCCTTTTGGGCATCGCGCGCAGCAACTTCGGTGGCAATCTTGGCCAGCTTCTTGCCGTTAGCAACTAAATCAATGCGACTTTCGCGTTCAATAGTCTCGGCCCAGTTATGTGGAATCGCCTGGCGGCCGTTCATAGCGCCACTTAGCGAGCCAAACATGGTTGCGATTGAATCAGAGTCACGGCCATAGTTGATTGCACCGAGTACGCCATCTTCAAAGTTGCCCTTTGAGACTCGCAAATAAGCGAGGGCTAATGGCAACTCTTCAATGGCCTTAAGTCGTGATGGCTTACGAGCATCTGGTCCTGGTTCGCGGTAGGCCTCACCAAGTGAATCAAAAGGTGCCATTGCAGCGCGCAGTTGATGGAAACTGGTTTCCCAAGATTTAACATTTTTCGCTTCATCAGTTACAGCTTGAATCGCAGCCTTTGTGCCATCGTGGGCGAATGCGATTGCATTATTAATAACTTCATCAATTGTCGCACCCGGTGTCATGGCAGTTGCAACGGCTGCTGCGAATACGCCAGCTGCTTCGCGGCCATAACTTGATTGGTGCGCGCCAGCAATTTCAATTGCTTCTTTATATGCAGCCTCTGGATTACCAGCATTGATAATGCCAACTGGAGTCATATACATAGTTGCGCCACAGTTAACAATGTTGCCGTAGCCAGCTTCGCGTGGGTCAGCATGCGCGTGAAGCAGTTTTAATACCAACCACTTCTCGGCATGGAAAACGCGGTGAATCAAAAGTGATTCGCGTTCTAGTTCTGGGATCCAACGCTCTTTCGCCATCATCTCGGGCACAATGCCTTCGGCAAAAGTAAATGCATCTAAGTGATCGCGAACTTGATCGTAAACATTGATCAGCGCTTCAGTCATTAGAGTGTCATCAGTAATGTGGCCATTTCCCTTATGGAACGGGGAAACTGGCCGGGCTGTCTTCCACTCGACATTAAAAGGCCCAACAATGTCACGTACTAATCCGCCAAAGCGCTCTTGTAGAACTTCTGGGCTATAGCCTTCAGTTGCACCGCCGAGTGAATCTCCGACAGCAGCACCCGATAAGGCGCCAATAGCTTTTTCTTCCAAGAGCGACATCTTTATCCATTCTTAATTTAAGTAGTTGTTCAATAAATTTTTACATCCGATGAAGTCCAGCTGGGGCTGCACTTTAGGCAACCCCAGCTGGTTCATTCATCCTCGGATGATCAATCAGGGATTAATCAGCGATTAGCGAATAGCTTTAAAGCCATCTATTTGACGCTTCTTTAGCTCTGATAGTGAGATCTTGCCCTGCAAGTATTGCTGCATTGCAGGTTGTAGAACGGTGTCCTTCCACTTCTGGTACTTAGGTACCAAAGTGAATGGCGCAAGCGCTAGTGCTTCGCCGTCATCAAGAATCTGAGTCCAGCCAGCGCTTCCCTTCTTAGTTGCAAGTGCAGACTTTAATGAACCAGTTGTTGAAGGAATAAGACCTTCGCCAAGTGCTAGTTCAGATAAGTTTGCATCCTGAAGCATGAAGCGAATAAACGCTGCAGCTTGCTTTTGATTCTTGCTTTGCTTAGATACAGATAGTGTCTGTGGGTTTGCACCTTGCTTATTATTGACACCCTTAAGCAATGGAAGAGCTGTCCAGTTGAAACCAGCAGCCTTAGCAGCAACATCTAGATCTGCAGCAACATAGCTAGCAGCGAAGATCATTGCGTACTTACCAGCTAGGAATCCTGGCACTGGGCCAGCACCTGACATCGATAGTGCAGCAGGGTCAATTGACTTATCTGTATAGATCATGTCCCAAATACGTGATGGAACTTCTAGCTCTGGTTTGCCAATATAGAGAGAGGCTCCACTTGAAGATGTTAGACCGCGGAAGAATTGAGCATTGTAGTTAGCACCCATGATCATGGTCATTGCAGCTGGTGAACGAAGTCCCCATGCCACGCCGTACTTACCATCGGTTGTGAACTTCTTTGCTAATTCGCGGTAGTCATCCCAAGTAAAGGTGTTTGTACCTACAGGGATCTTTACGCCAGCCTTCTTGAAGGCATCAACGTTTGCGAAAACTGTGTAGGTCTGAGTCATTGTTGGTGCGCCGTATAGCTTGTTCTTGTATGAACCAACAGACCAAAGACCAGCAGGAATTGAGCTCTTTAGAGAGGCCATTTCCTTGGTTAGGTCAGCAAGGTAACCCTGCTTTGAGAATTCCAAAATTGAAGCAGCTTCATGTTGGAAAATATCTGGTGCCACATTTCCAGCGAAAGCTGTTGTTAGCTTGTCCTGCATGTTGTTAACGTCGCCGTAAACAATCTTTACAGTTGCATTTGGATTGGCTTTGTTCCAGTCAGCCACGATGCGCTCAGTTGAAGCAACAGTGCCCTTTAGGTAAGCCGGGGTTAGGTATGTCATTTCAATTCCAGCAGCACGTGCAGGAATTGTGACGGCAAGGCTTGCAGTCATGGCAATTGCTGCCACTACCGCAAATAACTTACTTTTCTTCACTTAGTTCTCCTCTTGGTAAATTAACAGGACACTCATCGGTGAATATCCCTTACTACATTTAGATCTTTTTTGACTTGATCATCCGGTTCAGAACGAAATACTTCTAATTCGCACTAAACCTTTCTCGCTGTAGCTTTTATCCGACCCCCTTATCCCTTAACGGCACCGGCTAATAAGCCGCTAGCAAGTTTGCGTTGCATGACACCGAAGATCACCAATGAAGGGATCGTCGCTAAGAAAGCACCAGCTGCTAATGGGCCAAGTAATACTTGACCTTCAGAGCCCATAAAGCGCGCCAAGGTAAGTGGCAACGTTTCATTTTCGGGCGATTGAATTAGCACAAGTGCAAAGAAGAATTCATTCCAGGAATTAAGGAAGGTAAAGAGCGCAGTTGCCACAATGCCTGGAACCAGAAGTGGGAAAACGATCCTGCGCAGAATCTGGAATGAAGATGCGCCATCCATAGCGCCTGCTTCTTCGAGATCTAACGGAATTGAAGATACATAACCTTTTAACATCCAGAGTGCGAATGGCAAGCTAGCTACAAGGTAGACCAGCACCAGACCCCAGATCGTATCTAGTAAGCCAATACGTCTGACTGCCATAAAGAGCGGAATGATAATTAGCGAAACTGGGAAAACTTGGCTAACTAAAATCCAGCCAGTTGCAATGCCTGAAAACACTTTGCGCAAGCGAGCAATTGCATATGCAGCTGGCACTGTAAAGACTGTGGTCAGCGCAGCCGTTAGCAAAGCAATAACGAAGCTGTTTTTAGCTGAATTAATCAGACCGCGCTTTTCGATAATGTCTATGTAGTTCTGCCAGTAGAAACCATCTGGAATAAGCGATGGATTTAACTGCAATAACTCATAAGGGCTCTTTAGCGAAATACTAAACATCCAGAGAAACGGGAACCCTAAGAAGAGCAAGTAGAAAATAACTGCAATATAGGTCGGAATTAAGTAGTACTTACGTTTCTTCTTCTCAAGTGGAACATCCGCGAGATTTACTTTCGTTGTATTACTCATCGCTGAGTATCCTCTCGCTTGCTCACCTTTAGGTAAATTGAAAGCATGCCCACAATCGCAAGTGCCATAACAACACCCATCGATGCGGCATATCCGAAGTTTCCATATTTGAAAGCTTCGTTATATGCAAAGAGTGCCGGCACAAAGGTTTTGCCACCTGGCCCGCCCGCCGTAAGAACGAAGACCAAACCAAAGGAACTAAAGTTCCAAATAATATTTAGCGCAACTAACGCAGTTGTAATTGCGCGCACTGCTGGCAGGGTTATATATCTAAAACGCTGCCAAGCATTTGCGCCATCGATTACCGAAGCCTCAACCATTTCAGTTGGAATTCCTTGAAGCGCTGCCAAAATAGAAACGGTGATAATTGGCATGCCTACCCAAGCGCCAATCAAAATAACGGTCGGAAGCGCAGTATTGAAATCACCTAACCAGTCAGTACGTGCCCCCGGAATATGCAAGAAGGTGAAGACGCCTTCAATTGGACCACTCGTTGGACGCAATAAAAGGCTCCACATAATTGCAACAACTACTGGTGGCATTGCCCAAGGCACAAGTGAGAGAACACGCATAAGCCCAAGGAAGCGCAGCTTTTGATTTAACAGAAGCGCTAAACCGAAGCCAAGAACTAGCGCCAGAAGCGTTACTGAAACTGCCCAGATAATTCCGATCTTAAATGATTGCCAGAAAAGAGTATCGCCAGCCAATCTGCGAAAATTCTCAAAACCAATGAAGGAAACTTTTACTTCAAAGCCCGCTACTGAATCTGTGAAAGCTGTCCAGATAGCCTGAGCCAATGGCACAACGCTAAGCAGTACTAGCGGGATAAAGGCCGGCAGGGCATAGATCCAGGCACCACGGTTATACATCTTGGCCTTGCTAGATTTCTTAGCCTTCTTTAACTTAACTTCCTTGGTGCTCACGCTGCTCATTTCTTTGCCGTTGATTCTCTAATTACCAATTTGGGTTCAACGGTGATTCGCTTTGAAGCTCGATCAGGATTAGCTAAACGATCAAGCATTAACTGCGCAGCAATTTCGCCACGCTCTTCAGCCTTTAAATCAACGCTGGTAAGAGTTGGATGCAAAAGAGAAGCCATATCGGTGTTATCGATACCCACGATTGCAATATCACCTGGAATCGAAATTCCGTTTTCAGATGCGAACTTCATCGCACCTGCAGCCAACTGATCGTTTGCGCAAAGAAAGGCATCAAATTTAGAGAAGTCTTCGATCTCAGAGAAAGCGAAGTAACCAGCTTCGGGCGAGAAAGTATTGGCTTGAATAACACTTGCTTTATCAAATTTAAATCCAGCTGCCTTGATCGCCTTTTCAAATGCTGCCTTACGACGCATACCTGGCTTGGTGGTTATTGGGCCGTTGATGAAACCAATTTTGGTACGGCCAGTTTCAACTAAATGATTAATTGCCATAGCCACACCTGCACTTGAATCAACGTGCACGTTATCAACATCTACCCCGTCAGGTAGGTTTCCAATTAGAACAACTGGCATTTGAAGCGCAGAGATTAATTTAGTGATTCGCTCATCGCTATAGATCGGCGAAATGATTAAGCCATCGGCAAAGCCGCGACCCATAGTTTGCAAATGTTTAACAATCTCTTCAACGCTAGAAAAAGCTGAAGACAAAATCAGACGATACTTAGATGAACTTAGCTCGCGTCCAACACCGCGAGTCATCGCGATATATGCCGGGTTTGCAAGATCATCGAAAGATAAACAGATCTGTTCTGATTGGCGCACCTTAAGTGCACGCGCTGCTGAGTTTGGTTGATAATCGAGTTCGGCAATTGCTTTGCGCACTCGCATTTCAGTATCTGCGCGAGCTGCAGTGCCATTGATTACGCGGGAAACTGAGGCCACAGAAACGCCAGCCTGCTTGGCTACCGCCTCAATATTGGCCACTTGGGACTCCCTCACGCTTGAACTGTAATCGTTTACAGTTCAGATGGTGAAGTTACTCCCCCA
>CAZUWN010000038.1:0-8751 GCA_964624105.1 uncultured Candidatus Planktophila sp.
CATCTTCCGGACGTCCATCATCAGGTGGATCATCAAGCGGACGACCATCTTCTGGTCGACCATCGTCGCGTCCTGGTTCTGCTGACTCTTCTGGCCGCCCTGCACGTCCTGATTCGGGTAGACCTTCATCAAGACCTTCAGGACCGAATTCAGATCGACGTCGTGAAGATCTACCGGCGCGTGGTGGTTCATCTTCTCGGCCAAGTGCACCAGGTAGAAATCGCGAAGGTCGCGATGCAAATGATCCGCGCGGAATTCGTCCCACACCAATGGATCGCGATCAATCAAGATTGCGTCCGAGAATCTTTGAACCAGATATTCCTGAAGATGTTACAGGTGAAGAACTTGAGAAAACAGCTCGCGCAGAGTTATTAAGTCTTTCTGCCGAGAACGCTAAAGTCGTTGCTAGACACTTAGTTTGCATCGCTTTATTTGCTGATGAAGATCCAGAGCGCGCACATAAACATGGCGTAGCTGCAGCACATCATGCTGGTCGTTTAGCAGTGGTTCGCGAAAGTGCTGGATATGCCGCATATCGCGCAGGACATTATGAAATTGCGCTAAAAGAATTGCGCGCAGCTAATCGAATTTCCGGAGATGTTTCGGCTTGGCCAGTAATGGCTGATTGCGAACGTGGTCTAGGTCGCCCACTTAAGGCGCTCGACATGGCTGGCTCACCTGAAGTCAAGCGATTAGATAAAGCTGGCGAAATTGAAATGCGTATCGTCGCAAGTGGTGCTCGCCGTGACCTTGGTGAACTCGATGCCGCGGTAATTACGTTAACTTGTAAAGAACTAAAAACTGAAGGCGAAGAATGGGCAGTACGTTTACGTTATGCCTATGCCGATGCGTTACACGCCGCTGGTCGCAAGGACGAGGCGACGGAATGGTTCAATAAGTGCGCTGAAATTGATGGCGATGAAATCACTGATGCCCAAGATCGCGCTTCGGAGTAGTTCTATCCACAGCTAACTGGCTAAGCCGTTCATTTCTGTCAGCCACCAAATAGAAGATTCAACTCCGAGTTCGATTAAGGAGTTTTCGATGACTGTAAAAGAGAAGTTGAGCAAGAAGGCAATTAAGGAAGCAGCAGTTGAGTTGGATTCAACGCTCGCACTAAATGATGTTTTATTGCGAGGCCGGGTTTCTTCAATAGCGGTCGAGAAAGAGTTGCCTAGCGGAGACAAAGTGGCCGAGTTTCGCATCGTCATTGCTCGAAGTGATGAGTTGGGCTTTGACACAATTGATATCAGCGCCTGGAGTTCAAAACTACGGCGCAGCGCTAGCTCGTTGAAAGCTGAGGAATGGGTTGAAGTTTCTGGTTCGATAAAACGTCGGTTTTGGCGAGGCGCAACAGGGTTGGCAAGTCGTTGGCAGATTGATGCAAGCGAGATCACGCGACTCTAAATGTCGTTCTAGGCTGCTCTAATTGCGCTTAAAAGTACGCAAGGTAGGCTAGCGGTAAGAGTTTGCTGGCATTAGCTGGCAGCCGCAGTAGAGGAGCAACAAGATGGCTAACGATCTATTCGATTCATTGCGAACCTATATCAATAAGGTCAGCGTAAATGAGAAGTCAGCAGCAGAGATCGCCAATTCAGTAAATGCCTGGGTGCGCGAGAGCGGCGAAGCGGTAAAGCTAAAAATTGAAGAAGAGGTCGAGTCCACAGTTCTTCGCATGGGTTTTGTAAAGCGAGCAGAGTTTGAAGCTTTGGCAGCCGAGGTTGCAAAGTTAGGCGGCAAGCCTATGGCAGCTAAATCTGCTGGCACCAAAAAGTCTGCCACTAAGAAAGCGACCGCTCCGAAAAAAGCAACTGCCAAAAAGGCCGCAACCAAGAAGCCTGCTGCGAAGAAACCAGCGGCTAAAAAATCAGCTGTTAAGAAAAGTACTGTAAAGAAAGCGAGCAAGTAAATGGATCAGCACGAAGTAAACATTGTTGACGAAGTGAAACTTGAACTGAGCGAAATAGATTCGCTAGAAGTTGGCGAACACGGTCAGCGTTACGAAGCTCTCGCTCAGAAATTGCAGCAGGCACTTACCTCGATTGATGGGCTCTAAGACTTAACGGTCTAACTGGGAACTTTTGCATTTATGAAAACTAGACTCGATGCTGAATTAGTTCGTCGCGAACTAGCGCGTTCGCGCGACCACGCAGCTGATTTAATTGAGTCTCGTTCAGTTTTGGTAGGCGGTATTCCTGCGACTAAGCCGGCAACTCAAGTCGATGCCGAAACTTCGATAACTATCGCTGGCAACCGAGATGATTTTGTTTCTCGGGGCGGACATAAGTTAGCTGGAGCCCTTGATACTTTTTCAGATATCAAGGTTGAAGGAAAACGGTGTTTAGATGCGGGTGCGTCCACTGGTGGTTTCACCGATGTGTTATTGCGTCGCGGCGCTGATTGTGTAGTTGCAGCCGATGTTGGATATGGGCAACTGGCGTGGGAAATTCAGCAGAATCCAAAGGTAGTGATTCTTGATCGTACAAATATTCGTCACTTAACTGGTGAATTAGTTGGCGATCCAATTGATCTCGTAGTGGCTGATTTATCCTTTATTTCACTGACTTTAGTGCTGCCAGCACTCGCTGCAGTTTCAAAACCTGAAGCAGATTATGTATTAATGGTTAAACCTCAATTTGAAGTTGGCCGCGAACGTCTAGGTGCCGGTGGGGTAGTGCGCGATCCAGCACTTCGCAAGGCAGCTGTTATCGAAGTTGCCGAATCTGCCTACGATGTTGGGCTCGGAACTCTTGGAGTTACTGCAAGTCCGTTGCCGGGCCCGGCCGGAAATGTGGAATATTTCTTATGGCTACGTCGTGGCGCACCCGCGATTGATGAAGCAGCACTTGATCGCGCTATCGAGATAGGGCCGCAGTAATGAGCCAAAAGCGCGCCGCAGTTTTAGTTGTTAATCCTTCACGAGCAGAGGCAGTCGAAGCAGCAAGCGTTCTTGCGGCATTGCTTTTAAAAGCAGATTTCGATTTGTTCACCATCTCTGATGTTTCGATCACTGGTGTTACAAATAGCGCAGCAGATAATTTACCTGCTGTTGAAATTGCAGTGGTCCTGGGTGGTGATGGCACTATTTTGCGTGGAGCCGAATTAACGCGCGAACGCAATATTCCTCTGTTAGGTATAAACATTGGCCACGTTGGTTTTATGGCCGAAGTTATTCGCCCTGAAATTTCAGCCGTTGCTAAGTCAGTAATTGATAAGAGCTATGGGCTTGATTCTCGAATGGTCCTTGCCTACGAAGTTATTCGAAGCGGTAAAGTAATTGATACCGGCTGGGCGTTAAATGAAGTAACGGTCGAACGTCAACACACCACGATGGTTGAGTTGTTTGTGCAGATCGATGGCCGGCCACTTTCGCGATGGGGCTGCGACGGCTTAATCGCCTCTACTCCAACTGGGTCGACGGCATATGCGTTTAGCGCTGGTGGGCCAGTTCTATGGCCAGAGGTGGAAGCACTTGTTTTGCTACCAATTTCAGCGCATGCCTTATTCGCTAGACCAATGGTTATCTCGCCAAAGTCTGAAATCGTGGTCGAAATTCAATCAGACGAAGCACTGCTTTCAGCCGATGCACTACGTAAATTCCCACTGTCTAAAGGTGATCAAGTTCGAATTACCCGCGATTCCAGCAAGATTCTTCTTTCACATATCGTTGCAACTACTTTTACAGATCGCATTGTGGCAAAGTTCAAGTTACCGGTTGAAGGATGGCGCGGTGAGTGAACGCTCTTTCCTAAGCGAGATCACAATTAAGAATCTCGGCGTTATTGAATCTGCAACACTCGAGTTTGAACCCGGCTTAACTGTGTTAACTGGTGAAACAGGTGCCGGTAAAACTATGGTGCTAACTGCACTTAATTTAATTTTAGGTGGCAAAAGTGATGCTGCCCTTGTGCGCACAGGTCAAGAACGTCTGGTTGCTAGTGGTCGCTTTGCAGTGACAAAAGAGATCGCAAATAGTGCCAGCGAAAAAGGCGCAGACCTTGATGGTGATGAGTTAATTCTTACTCGAAATGTAAATAGCGATGGAAAGAGCAAAGCAATCGCCGGCGGCATTGCGATTCCTGCTGGAACTTTAGCCGAGTTAGCGGTTGAGTTAATTGAAATTCACGGACAAGCAGCTAATTTGCAGATCACCAAAAGTTCAAAACAGCGCGAACTTCTTGATCGATATGCTGGCGTTGGACTAAGCAAAGTATTAGCTGCCTACCAACTTGAGCTAGCAAATTATCAAGGACTTAAAAGTCGAATTTCCACCCTAAAAAGTGCGGCCAGTAAGCGCGATGCCGAGATCGCCGAATTAACTGAGTTTACAAATGCGTTTAATAAGTTAAAACCTAAAAGTGGCGAGTTAGCCCAAATTGAGATCGATATTTCGAAGTTGAGTTCGGTCGAAGAATTCCGAGTCGCCATCACGACTGCACTCGGTGCCATAGAAGATGAAGAAAATGGCACTCTGACATCGCTTGGAACAGCGCGTAAAGCACTCGATTCAGTGCGTGCTAAAGATCCCGAAATCGAGAGTGTCTTTAGCAATTTAACTGATGCCTTCTTCTTGTTGGGCGATGCCAATTCAACGCTGAACTCTTACTTAGCATCGCTTGAGGCTGATCCTGATCGTCTGAGTGCGCTGCAAGAGCGCAAGGCGGCGCTTAACTCTTGGCTGAAAAAATATGCAATTGGTGAGATGGATTTAGATGCTCTGATTACCCGCGGTGAAAGTTCAAAGAGCGCCATGGCAGATCTGACCGGCGGCGATGAGCTAATCGCTGAGTTAGAGAAAGAATTAGTTGGTGTTAAGAAATCACTGCTTGCTAGCGCCAAAGATCTTTCAGCGGCGAGAAGTAATTCAGCGTTGACTATGGCAACAGCTGTTAGTGAAGAAATTCATGCTCTCTCGATGCCTCACACAAACTTAATTGTTCAGGTTAACCACCCTGATTATGCAGGCGCGCTAAAGGAATCAGATTTCACGGTTAATGGTTGCGACGAAGTAACGCTGTTACTGCAAGCCCATAAAGATGGCCCACTTGTTCCGATCGCCAAAGGCGCATCTGGTGGCGAAATGTCTCGCGTGATGTTGGGGCTAGAAGTTGTCCTGGCTAAGGTGCAACCAGTCGGAACATATATTTTTGATGAAGTAGATGCGGGTGTAGGTGGCAAAGCAGCAATTGAAGTTGGTCGCCGATTAGCACTGCTTGCAAAAGATGCCCAAGTTATTGTGGTTACACATTTGCCTCAAGTTGCAGCATGGGCAGATTCGCATTTCGTGGTCAAGAAAAGTAGTGACGGAAGCATTGTGGCTAGCGGTGTCAACAAACTCGCCGAAGCCGAACGGATTAATGAGATTGCTCGAATGCTGGCCGGCCTGGAAGATTCAGCAAGCGCGCAAGAACACGCCGCTGAACTCTTAGCTATGCGCGCAAACGGTTAGGCCGATAGCAATTTACTGATAGGTTTATATCCCATGAGCGATCATGTGACTAAACACTTATTTGTAACTGGCGGAGTCGCCTCTTCACTTGGCAAAGGACTCACCGCTTCATCACTCGGTCGACTATTAGTCTCTCGTGGCCTGCGCGTCACAATGCAAAAACTGGACCCATATCTAAACGTTGACCCAGGAACCATGAACCCATTTCAACATGGCGAGGTTTTTGTGACAGATGATGGCGCTGAAACCGATCTAGATATTGGTCACTACGAGCGTTTTCTTGACACTAATTTGCATGGTTCAGCGAATGTGACAACCGGTCAAGTTTATTCGCGGGTAATTGCGCGCGAACGACGCGGTGAATATTTAGGTGAGACCGTACAAGTGATTCCGCATATCACTAATGAAATTAAGGAACGCATTCGTGCGATGGCAGCCCCTGATATCGATGTAGTGATTACTGAAATCGGTGGCACAGTTGGCGATATTGAGTCACAACCATTCTTAGAAGCTGCGCGACAGATTCGCCAAGAAGTTGGTCGCGATAATGTTTTCTATTTACATGTGTCGTTAGTTCCATATATTGGTCCGTCTGGCGAATTGAAAACTAAGCCAACTCAACACAGCGTTGCAGCCCTTCGTTCAATTGGTATTGCACCCGATGCAATCGTGCTTCGCTCTGATCGCCCGATTCCAGATGCTGTTAAGCGCAAGATTTCTTTGATGTGCGACGTTGATGCCGAAGCGGTGGTAGCCGCAGTTGATGCGCCATCTATCTATGACATTCCAAAAGTCTTACATGCTGAAGGCCTTGATTCATACGTGGTTTCACGTCTTGGTCTTAAGTGCCACGATGTTGAGTGGGGCGTCTGGGATGCACTTCTTGAGAAGGTGCATAATCCAAAGCACCAAATTACCGTTGGCTTAGTTGGTAAATATGTTGATCTGCCAGACGCTTATCTTTCAGTAAGTGAAGCTCTGCGTGCAGGAGGCTTTGCAAACGATGCCAAAGTTAATCTGAAATGGATTGCCAGCGATGAATGTGAAAGTGATGCTGGAGCCAGAGCAATGCTCGGCGATGTTGATGCAATCTGTGTTCCTGGTGGATTTGGAATTCGCGGTATTGAAGGCAAACTAGGAGCTCTTAAATTTGCACGCGAAAATAAGATCCCAACTCTAGGTTTGTGTCTAGGTTTGCAGTGCATGGTTATCGAAGCAGCACGTAATCTAGGTGGAATTCCTGATGCTAATAGCGCCGAGTTTGATCCAGAATCTGGCACACATGTAATCGCAACGATGGCTAGCCAGAAAGAGATAGTTTCTGGACAAGCCGATATGGGCGGAACAATGCGTCTTGGTTTGTATCAAGCGGAGTTAACGCCTGGGTCGATAGTCGCAACAGTTTACGGAGCAACTTCAATTTCAGAGCGTCACCGCCACCGTTATGAAGTAAATAACAAGTACCGTGATCAAATTTCGAGTGCTGGCCTGGTTTTCTCTGGAATCTATGAGCAAGAGAACCTCGTGGAGTTTGTTGAATTGCCTAAAGAGGTACATCCTTATTACGTGGGAACGCAGGCACATCCAGAACTTCGCTCACGTCCTACCAAAGCTCATCCGCTATTCACCGGCTTGGTGGCAGCGGCAATTGCTGGAAAGAAATAATTTCCAATTAAGGATTAGCCATGCAGGTTGGCGTACCGAAAGAGATAAAAGTCCACGAGTCACGCGTTGCAATTACACCGGATGGAGTTAGCGAACTAGTTCGGGCGGGGCATGAAGTATTTATTGAAGCCGGTGCTGGCTTAGGTTCAGCAATTACTGATGCTGATTTTGTCGCCCATGGCGCAAAAATTTTGGCCACTGCCGATGAAGTGTGGAACACGGCGGAATTAATCTTGAAAGTTAAAGAGCCGATTGAAGTTGAATATGCGCGAATTAAACCTCGCCACACACTCTTTACCTACTTGCACTTAGCGGCATCAAAGCCTTGTACCGATGCACTGATCGCTAGCGGTTGTGCTGCCATTGCCTATGAAACAGTTGAGAAAGATGGCCAGTTGCCACTGCTTGCGCCTATGAGCGAAGTAGCTGGGCGCATGGCAACTCAAGTTGGTGCCTATTCATTGCAGAAACCAAATGGTGGTCGCGGTGTTTTATTAGCTGGCGTACCCGGAGTTGCACCAGGAAAAGTTGTTGTCATTGGCGGGGGAGTCGCTGGGCTTAACGCGGCCGTTATCGCTATGGGAATGGGCGCCGATGTAACGGTGCTTGATCGTTCGATTTCTAGAATGCAGGAAATTGATTCTCTCTATGGTGGCCGCATCAAAACATTATTCTCAGCTCATGCATCGATCGAACGTGAAGTATTGCAGGCCGATTTAGTAATCGGTGCGGTTCTAGTTCACGGCGCCAAAGCGCCTAAGTTAGTTAGCAATCAACTGGTTTCGCGCATGAAGCATGGCTCTGTATTAGTTGATATTGCAATTGATCAAGGTGGATGCTTTGAAGATTCAAAGCCAACTACTCACGCGGAGCCAACCTTTGAAGTGCATAACTCAATTTTCTACTGCGTTGCAAATATGCCTGGCGCAGTTCCAGTTGCTTCAACATATGCCTTAACGAATGCGACGATGCCTTACACGCTGGCTCTGGCTAACTTTGGTTGGGAAAGTGCAATTGCCAAAGATCCAGCCTTGGCAAAAGGTTTAAATATCAGTGGCGGGAAAGTACGTTATCAAGCTGTAGCGCAGGCGCATGCTTATGAGTTTTCGCCAATCGGTTAATAGCTTCCTCGATCACTTACGGATCGAGCGAGGATTAGCGGCAAATTCAATTGCCGCTTACGAACGCGATCTCCGAAAATTAGTTGAGTACTTTGAAGCACAATCCGTGGACACGAACGCGGTCAGTAGTTCAGATATCACCGCATTTGAAAGTTCTTTGAAAGCGAATGAACTGGCACCGGCCAGCATTAATCGAATAATGAGTGCTGTGCGTACTTTCTATAAATATCAAAATCGCGAACATGGAATCGTCGATCCGACAACGGAAATTTCGCACAACAAATCTGCTCGACGTTTACCTAAAGCTCTTACGGTTTCCGAAGTAACTTCACTAATCGATGCCGGATTAAGAGAAGGCGATGTAATTTCATTGCGCGATCATGCAATGCTAGAACTTCTTTATAGTTCTGGCGCACGAGTGAGTGAAGTGATTGGTATAAATTTGAGCGACTTTGCTAAATCAAATTTGAACGGCGATGAAATTACGACACTACGAATTCGGGGCAAAGGTGGCAA
>CAZUWN010000039.1:0-1532 GCA_964624105.1 uncultured Candidatus Planktophila sp.
AATAACTACCGCATGTGGGCCTATGCCCTAATAGCAACGGGCTTTATTAACTGGAGCTATCAGCGAGACCAGGCAGGCGTTGTTTCCAATAGCGCATTTGTGGTTATTCCTGGACTTGTACTCTTTGCGATTACCTTCAATAAAACCCTCGCTGCTAAGTTAAATTCCAAAGTAGCTATGTACTTCTGGGGTGCTGTTGGCGGACTGGCTTTAATTTACGCCTTTGTTAATTAATTATTCTTTTCGTTAAGGCGAATTTTAAAATATTCCCAGGCTGAAATCGTTAACAGAATCATTGAAAAACCAAATAGTAAATCCTCAATTGGGGCTCCGGCTAGCCGTTGACCGATAATCTCAGTATCGGTATACATAACTATTTTATTTGAAGTCAGCCACCAATTAGTAAGAAGTTGAAATGGCAAGATTAAAAAGTAAGTCAACCAGAATATTCCTCTGGTCATCATTCTAGATTTAAGCAGAAATAGATCCAGTACAACTGCTACAAATACCGCACTCAGTGCGATGTCAGAGTAGATCATCTGGAGTCCTCTTTAGTTTTACCCCAGCCAGTTAACTTTGTGAGCGCCAAGTAAGTCAGCACCGTCATCATGGGAACAATGATAAAAAACAAAACTTCTTCAATTGGCAGCTTACCCAAGAGCATGATTCCTAAAATTTGATTGGGGTCAAAGAACCAACTTCCTTTACTGACTGCCCAAAAATCCCAAATCAAATAGATAAATAAAATAAGAGAGTCGGTTAAAAGGAATAACTTCAATTTTTTGGAAAACTGCAATCTAAATCCAAAATTAACGCCAACGGCGCAGATTGCGATGAAAATCAAGACATATGAGTAATGCAGATTCTCCACGCCTAATCCTCTCGCAATCCCATCAATTTGAGCCTAATCTATAGCCATGAACCAGACTCTTTCTCAGATTTATCAAGGGTCTGCGCGCTTTTCCAGAATTACGGCAGCCGCTGCTATTTTGCTTTTTGCCGGGCTTTTGTTCACCAATTTTGAGATCACGATGAAAGCCCAAGTCGCTCTAGCTGTTATTGCGCTTGCTATTGGTATCCCGCATGGGGCAATCGATCATTTGATTACTATCCCCCGTGATTCGACCAAAAGATTTATCAGATTTATTGCCATCTATACATTGACCGCCATAATTGCTGCGCTGGCTATTGCGCAGTGGAACCTAGTTGGCTTTCAACTTGTAGTACTTATGAGTGCGTTGCATTTTGGGTTTGGCGATTCGGCTTACGCCAATGAAAGCCAAGCCGCGGCCGGTAAGAATGCTTACTCGAAACTTGCTCTAGCTAGCTATGCGATTCCAGCCGGTTTCTTACCGGTGGTCCTGCCACTTACCGATAAGCGGACCCTTGACGTGCTGCAAGAACTTAACCCGGCGCTAATTAATTGGGCTGGCACTTTTACCGAATTGCTAAGAAATTCAACTCTAGCCATTGCGGTAATTTCCATTTTGCTATTAATTGTTACTCAAAACTATTCGCTTGCACTTGATTTA
>CAZUWN010000039.1:1632-5670 GCA_964624105.1 uncultured Candidatus Planktophila sp.
TTTGATCTTCGTGCTTTTAAGAACTCGCTTCGTCCATAAGCGCTTCAACCAAAGTCTCTTGTAGCCAACCCAGCCAGGTGTAAACCGCATAAACAGCTCGCATTGGGTCATCTGGTGCCAGTAATTCAAGATCATCGTGTGAATTTTGATCAACTTTAAGGCGCACGCCAAGTGCCAGCCGCACATCATTTAAGCCGCCTAACCAAGCTTGGGCGTTATCAAAATCAAGAACAACGTCGCCATCAGTTGCACTTAGCAATAGCATCCGAATTGACATGGCATGAGCACGTTTCTTATCTCGCAGAGTGCTTTCGGTATAGCGTCGAAACTCAGCGGCATCTACGCCGTCTTGATAAGCATTTGGCAATAGCCGCAATAAAACTTCATCATCGGGTGGTGAATCATGCGTTGTAATGCCAACCATCGCGGCAAGGGGATCTTCATTTGCATGATCATGTCGCTCGGCCAATATTTCAATAATTTGTTGCACTAAATTAACAAGTACCTCGCGCTCGGTTTCAGCAAAGTTCGCAATATAGGTATCACTACCGTGTCTTAGGAAACCTTCGGTGGGTGACATTAAATTTGATCCTCGCGAGCAAGTGTTGCCCAGAGCCCGTATTCATGAAGGCGCTGAACATAACGTTCCATTTCTTCACGTGCACCTTTAGCCACAATTGATTTACCTTCATTGTGAACTTGCAACATTAACTCAGTTGCTTTCTCTTTTGAGAAACCAAAGACCGTCATGAATACATAAGTTACATACGTCATTAAATTAATTGGATCATCCCAAACTACAACTACCCATGGGCGATCAGAGCTAAAGATGGCACTGATCTCAGCTGCTGTCTCCTCTGAAACAGTTGGCTGCGGCTTTAACTTACCCATAGCCCAATCATTTCATCTAATAACGCAATCCTTTGCATTGAGTGATCTGACCAGCGCTATCTGACCAGAACAATAAAAGGCGCCGAAGTAGATTGCGCCGAATCAGCACTACTCAAAACCACTATTCGATAGCTAAAAACACCCCTGGTTAACTCAGTTGGGCCAAATTCAGTACCAGCTGCTAATAACGGCAAGGTAGTTAGGTTTGCCCAAACTTTGCCATCAAAGCGTTGCAGCGTTACTTGCGCCCCTGCAGTTACCGGAGCAGCCATGACCAAAACTTTAATTGCGGCACCGACCTTTGCCGAAGTAGGCGCAGTGATATTAAGTCTTGGGTTGATCGTGATTGAAACTTCAGAACTTAAGCCAGCGCCACGTTCCCAACTTCCTTCGCTGGTTACCCGCAATTTTCCAGATTTAGCTAAGTAAAGCGATGTTGTGAATGAACCAGTGTCGGTGGTGACTGGTTTTCCAATTTGGCGCCAAGTGCTTTCATCAAATCCCTTGAACTCTAAGGAAACCGGTAATGCCGGCAATATTGATTTGTCTTTTAGAGTTGCTTGGCCGATCAGGGTTATAAATGAGCCATATTTAACTGCCATCTGATCAGTTGCAAGTGATAACAGAACGGCATCAGGTGCAATTGTTAAAGCAGTGCGTCTAATTCCATCGGTGGCACTTTGTTCTTCCATGCCGATTGTCCACTCAGCTAACCCGCCTAATCGATACTTGGCTACCAATTGCGCACGCGCTAAATAACTAGCCGGGTTTTGATACCAAGCGGTGCGAGTTGCTGTGCAAGAAGTTACTTGGCCGCTGGCATTGTTTCCGTTATAAGTTTTTTGATAAGTAAATGTGGCTTCTTGATATTGCTCGTTATATGTAGGAGTAACGCCATATGTTGAGGCCAAAGTTGCAGCATTGCGCATTACAAAAGTTGCTGCTTTAGCAGTTGTTGATACTACTTTTGAAACATTAGCCGGACAGATGCCATCAACTTTAGTAACCCAATCCCGGCCATAGCCGGCTAAGCCGATGTAAACCTTTGATGCGGGCATGACGGAAATTGCGTATTGAACAGTTCGCTCTACCCAAGAAATGGGCCCAATTGGACCTGGCTTACCAGTTGAATAGTCATAAGTCATGATGCGCAGGCGATCGATAGATTCTGCAATCTCTGCCCAGGCATAAACTGTGTAGCCCTTTTGTCTCTCGGTTAGCGGAAAATGCACAGGGACGGTAACTGAAAGAATTTTACCTTTTGCATGCAGCGCAGCACTTAACTCTTTTACCAATAAAATCCAATTTGGTTTAGTTGTTGGCCAAGATGCGGTGCCATCAACAAAAGCAAACCCTTCGAAATCTAAATCAATGCCGTCAAAGTTTTTACTCGTAACTAAATCCATTATCGACTTGATTACTTTTGCTCTATCGCTACTTTTGGCGAGTAGCTTCGCAAGCACCAATTTGTCAGTGCCATCGGTAATTGTTGGAATGATCTTAAATCCAGCGTTACGCATTGTTGTAAGCGGAACATCAATTGCAATACTGGGATTTCCTGGCGTATAGAGATCCAAAATATATGGTGCCTTGGTCTTGCTATTTAATTTCAAGGTGTACCAAAACGGCATAACTTCATTGATTAAATCGGCATTTGCTACCGCGGTCGGCAGCGAAACATTCATTCCGTAATAAGGGATCCAGCCAGTTAATATTTTGCGTGGAGTGGTATTGACGTTCGCCGAATTACTGGGCTCAGCTTTTGCACTTGGCATTAGTTGAGAGGCCATAGCTATAGCAAGAGTCAGGGCTAAGGCTTTTGGTACTACTCGCAAAATTTGGACAGCGCGAAATGAACGGCGAGTGAACGCTATTAGATTGCGCTGATAATTCATCATAAGACTTGTTTTCAGTTTGGGTTTAGTTCGCGAGTTTTTCGATAGAGTTCAGATCTTAACGAAATATTGCTAATACCCCCTGCAATGAGAGCGAGAAACCCTGATGCTGAAGAAATTAGCAGTCGAATTCTTCGGAACATATCTTTTGGTCATTGCAGCAACTGGCGTAATCATCTCGCAAGATGTGCCGTTCATCGGAATCGCAGCATCACCAGCTGTCGCAGTGATGATCATGATTCTGGTACTCGGACATTTCTCAGATGTGCATTTAAATCCTGCAGTTTCACTGGCATTTTTAATACTTAAGAAGATTTCCTTAAAAACTTTTATCGCATACGTCGGTTGGCAATTAGTTGGCGGCGCGGCCGGTGCCTTAACTCTTCAGGCGATTTATACCCAGAAAGTTGCTGCTGAAGTTAAAAACGGTATTCCGGCGATGTCGCCACAAGCAACTTATCTAACTGGTTTTACTCTTGAGTTAGTCATGACGGCTATTTTGGTATTAGTAATTCTTTTAATGACCCAAGATAAAGCAAATAAAAATGCAGCTTCAGCACCAATCGCAATTGCACTAACAATATTCGTACTCATTCTGATTACCGGACCAATCGAAGGAACTGGCATTAACCCAGCTCGTTGGTTTGGTCCAGCTATTGCTGGTGGCTATTGGGATAACTGGACTATCTACGTAATCGCGCCACTACTAGGTGGCGCATTAGGTGCATTTAGTTTCCGCGCACTAGCGGTTCATAAATAGCTCGTTTTTTAGAAACTAAAATTAAGTAGGTGAGAGCTACTTATCTTCTGGCGCTGGCCGTAACCCTGCGTGAATATCTTTACAAGTTGGGCAGATCGGATATTTCTCGGGATCGCGTGAAGGTATCCACTTCTTTCCACAAAGCGCTTTAACAGCCTTGCCAGTGACTGCTGATTCGACGATCTTTTCTTTCTTCACATAATGCGAGAAACGATCATGGCCACCATCATCTTCTTGCAATTCTGGACGAGTAAGTAAATCGCCATCTGTTTGCGCATCTTTGCCGGGGCGCGAGAAGAATCCCATTCGCTGCTTCATGGCCAAATCTTACCCTGCTCGATAATCACCTGTAATTAGCTGCCATTAACTCCGCTGGTTGAAGGCTTTATGAGCAATCCGCGGATAGATGTGCGCGGGGTAGAATCTCCTAATGAAAGACCTACTGCGCACTGCTGATCTAAGCCGAGCTGATGTTGAGCTACTGCTTGATAC
>CAZUWN010000039.1:5770-8698 GCA_964624105.1 uncultured Candidatus Planktophila sp.
TTAACCGATGATGATCACCCAACCCAATTACTTGCCGACTGGGTAACGATTCGTGAAAACTTCGGTACAGATATTGCCGGCCGCAAATTTGTTTATCTTGGTGATGGAAACAATATGGCGCATGCTTGGTTGACCATGGGTGCAATCATGGGCGCACATGTAGTTGCTGCAACGCCAACTGGCACTTGGGCACCTGATGCAAAAGTTGTTGCGCAAGCAAAAGCAATCGCAGCCACAACAGGTGCAACTATTGAAGTTACTAGTGATCCCGAAGCTGCTGCCAAAGATGCCAGCGTTTTATATACCGATGTCTGGATGTCAATGGGTGACCCAGAGGCAGAGCGAATTGAAAAAACTAAAGCACTTTCACCTTTTGCAGTTTCGCAACAACTAATGGACCTGACTGCTAAGGATTCAATCTTTATGCATTGCTTGCCGGCCCATCGCGAAGAAGAAGTTGCGACTTCCGTTATTGATGGTCCTAAATCTGTTATTTGGCGCGAGGCTTATCATCGCCGCACCACTATTCAGGCGTTGCTGTATCACTTAACCCGTGGCGAGTTACAGGGTCGATAGTTCGTCGAGATTGTTCCAAAAAAGCCATATTTGAGGCTTAACAGAGGGCAAATAGAGGGCAAACTCATGAGTTCTAGAGGGTCATACCTCAGCTTTCTCGCGACATACTCCTAGGTAAGCGGTAGTTTTCACCCATGTTAATTGCCGTTCCTAAGGAAATTCGTGAGGGCGAAAAGCGCGTAGCGCTAGTGCCCGATGTCATCAATAAATTAACTCGCCTAGGTCTCGATGTAGTTATCGAGTCTGGTGCCGGACTACATTCGCAAGCAAGTGATGCTGAATTCGTAGCCGCCGGTGCCAAGGTTGAAAGCGGTGATGTATTAAAGAGCGCCGATGTAGTTCTTTCAGTTCAGCCACTAACCGCCGCACAGATGGCAACTTTGAAAAAAGGCGCAGTAACTATTTCATTCCTTTCAGTTGTAACTGCCGCAGATTCAATTGATGCAGCTGCAAGTGCTGGCGTAACCGCATTCTCGCTCGAACTAGTGCCACGTATTTCACGTGCACAATCAATGGACGCGCTAACTTCCCAAGCACTTTGTGCCGGATACCGAGCCGCAATTGTTGGCGCCGAACTATCACCACGTTTCTTCCCGTTATTAATGACCGCAGCGGGAACCGTTACTCCAGCTCAAGTACTTGTACTTGGTGCCGGTGTTGCTGGCTTACAAGCAATCGCAACAACTCGTCGACTTGGCGCTGTTGTTTCGGCATATGACGTTCGTCCATCTTCAGCTGATGAAGTTAAATCAATGGGTGCAACTTTCATTGAACTTGAATTGGAATCTCTTGCCGGTGCTGGTGGTTATGCGCGCGAGATGACCGAAGATCGTGCAGCTAAGCAGCGCGAATTATTAACGCCTTACATTGCTAAATCACATGTACTAATTACTACTGCAGCCGTTCCTGGTCGCACAGCACCTCGATTAGTAACTGCCGAAATGGTTAACTCAATGGCACCAGGCACTGTAATCGTTGACTTAGCTGCTGAAACCGGCGGCAATGTTGAAGGTTCTAAGCCTGGCGAAATCGTGACCACTGCAAATGGCGTGCAGATCTGGGGTGGCAAAGATGTGCCAAGCCAACTGCCTTTCCACGCTTCTAGCCTCTATTCACGCAACGTGGTTAACCTGTTAACGCTATTAACAGTGCCACCAGCCGAAGGTACAAAAGCAGCGCTAAACCTTAACTTTGAAGATGAAATCATCGATGGCTCAGCCGTCACTCATGCTGGATCACGACGTGGTGGAGGGGCTAAGTAAATGGAACCGATTGCAATCATCTCGATTTTCGTACTAGCGGTATTCGTTGGTTTTGAAGTCGTATCAAAAGTTTCATCAACGCTACATACCCCGCTGATGTCAGGTGCTAACGCGATTCACGGTGTGATTCTCGTAGGTGCAATCATCGTGGCTTCACATAGCGAAACTAATCTTGAACTTGGACTTTCAGTTGCTGCAATTATTTTGGCAACAATTAACATGATCGGTGGTTTCGTCGTAACCGATCGAATGCTCGAGATGTTTAAGGGCAAGAAGAAGGAGGCCAAATAATGAGCACCTTCGTATATGACTTAATCGGACTTACCGCCGGTATTTGTTTCGTATTAGCTCTTAAAGGTTTATCTTCACCAAAGAGTGCCCGTCGCGGTAATTTAATCGGTGCACTAGGTGCAACGATTGCAACAGTTGTTATCTTCTTCTATGCCTCACCAAAATCAACCGGTGAAGCGACTTCACTTCCAATTAATAATTTAGGTTGGATCCTTGGCGCCATGGCCGTTGGTACTTTGATCGGTGTTCCTGCAGCTAAAAAAGTTCAGATGACGCAGATGCCACAACTCGTTGCACTATTTAATGGTGTTGGAGGTGGAGCTGCGGCACTCGTTGCAATCGTTGAGTACTTAAGCCTTGGCACTGGCGCAACCACTGCGGTAGTTATCGCAACCGTCTTTACCGTGGTAGTTGGCTGTGTTTCATTCAGCGGTTCGATTATTACCTTCATGAAGTTGCAAGAACTTATGACTACACGCCCAGTTGTTTTCCCTGGTGGCCGCTTTGTAATTGCGGGCACTTTGGTCGCTGTTCTAGGCGTATCCGGCTGGGTTGTTGTGGCTCTTGGAACCACGCCGCTACTGATTTTGGCTGCTCTATCGCTGCTCTTCGGAATCCTGTTCGTGCTTCCAGTTGGCGGCGCAGATGTGCCAATTGTTATCTCATTATTAAACGCATTCACTGGTTTAACTGTGGCTGCTAGTGGTTATGTTCTTGATTCAACGATGTTGATCATTGCTGGTACTTTGGTTGGAGCTTCAGGAACAATTCTTACTCGCATGATGGCTGAAGCAATGGG
>CAZUWN010000040.1:0-4028 GCA_964624105.1 uncultured Candidatus Planktophila sp.
CTTGATCTGGAATTAAATCTTCGGCCGAGAAGTCGCCTTCGCTAGCCACAATTTGCGAACGGCGATCATCGCCATATTTAGCAACTAGTTCAGCAAGCTCGGTTGCAATGATTTCGCGCTGCTTTTCTGGGCTAATTAAAATGGCATTTAACTCAATAATTTCAGCCATTAGCGTGTCGTATTCATCGTTGATCTTCTGGCGCTCAAGGGCGGCTATGCGACGCAACTGCATATCAAGAATTGCGTTGGCTTGAATTTCATCGACATCAAGTAACTTCATTAAGCCAGTGCGGGCTTCTTCGGGTGTAGTTGAAGCACGAATCAGCGCAATTACTGCATCCAGTGCATCAAGTGCTTTTAAATAGCCTTGCAAGATATGTGCGCGTCGCTCTTTTTCAACTAAACGATATTTAGTGCGACGAACAATTACTTCTACTTGGTGATCAATGTAGTACTTAATAAATTCATCAAGGCGTAATGTGCGCGGAACGCCATCTACAAGTGCCAACATGTTTGCGCCGAAAGTATCTTGTAACTGAGTCTGCTTATAAAGGTTATTTAGAACAACTTTTGGAATCGCACTATTTTGTAGAACAACAACTAAACGTTGACCAAGGCGTTCGTTACCTTCATCGCGCACATCAGCGATGCCTTTGATTTTGCCATCTTTAACAAGTTCAGCAATCTTTAAAGCTAAATTATCTGGGTTAACTTGGTAAGGAAGTTCGGTTACCACTAAACAGGTGCGCTTATTAATTTCTTCGACTTGCACAACTGCGCGCATCGTAATTGAGCCGCGGCCAGTGCGGTATGCAGATTCAATGCCGGTGCGACCAACAATAAGAGCTTTAGTTGGAAAGTCTGGGCCTTTTACAATTTTCATTAGTTGTTCTAGTAGCTCATCAGATTTTGCTTCTGGATGAGCAAGCGCCCAAGCCACGCCTTCGCCAATTTCACGCAAGTTATGCGGTGGAATATTTGTGGCCATACCAACAGCGATACCAGCACTGCCGTTAACTAATAAGTTTGGAAAACGTGAAGGTAAAACATTTGGCTCTTGTGAGCGGCCATCGTAGTTAGGTGAAAAATCAACAGTGTCTTCATCGATATCGCGCATCATTTCCATGGCGATATGTGACAAACGAGCTTCGGTATAACGCATAGCTGCAGCTGGGTCGTTACCGGGAGAGCCAAAGTTTCCGTTTCCATCTACCAATGGATAACGAAGTGACCAATGTTGCGCTAAACGAACAACTGCGTCGTAAATAGCGGTGTCACCGTGTGGGTGGTAATTACCCATTACGTCACCGACGATACGAGAAGACTTGTAATAGCCCTTATCTGGGCGATAACCAGCGTCATACATTGCGTATAGAACGCGGCGATGAACCGGCTTTAGGCCATCGCGAATATCTGGCAGAGCGCGACCAACGATGACTGACATCGCATAGTCAAGATATGAGCGAGCCATTTCGACTTGTAGGTCGACAGTCTCTTGGCGATCGTAATCTTTTCTTATTTCATCCATTTAAATATCCAAGAATCTAACGTCTTTAGCGTTGCGTTGAATAAATGAGCGACGTGGTTCGACATCTTCGCCCATTAAGACTGAGAATAAATCATCGGCTGCCGCTGCATCGTCAAGAGTTACTTTGATTAGCACACGGTGCTCTGGGTCCATGGTGGTGTCCCAAAGTTCTTTAGCTGGCATCTCGCCTAAACCTTTGAAGCGCTGAATACCGTCTTCTTTTGGTAAACGCTTGCCGGCATCAATGCCGATCTTGATCATGCCATCGCGCTCACGATCAGAGAATGCATATTGAACTGGTTCTTTGCCGCCCCATTTTAATTTATAAAGTGGTGGTTGGGCTAAGTAAACAAAACCGCCTTCGATAAGTGGTTTCATGAAACGGAAAAGGAGAGTCAATAAAAGAGTGCGAATATGTTGGCCGTCGACATCAGCATCGGCCATCAAAATGATCTTGTGGTAGCGCAGATTTGCAACATCGAAGTCATCGTGAATACCGGTACCGAGTGCGGTAATTAAAGCTTGCACTTCATTGTTTTGTAGCACGCGATCGATACGGGCTTTTTCAACATTAAGAATTTTTCCGCGGATAGGTAGAACTGCTTGGTTACGTGAATCGCGGCCACCTTTAGTTGAACCACCGGCTGAGTCACCTTCAACAATATAAAGTTCGCACTTTTCTGGATCGGTCCATTGGCAATCAGCTAACTTGCCTGGCATCCCGCGACCTTCTAGTAAGCCTTTGCGACTACGTGATAAGTCGCGCGCTTTACGAGCTGCGACACGTGCTGCTGCGGCATCAATACTTTTGCGAACAATCTCTTTACCTTCACTTGGATTCTGCTCAAACCAAGCAGTTAATGCTTCGTTTACACACTTTTGGGTAAAAGATTTAGCTTCAGTGTTTCCGAGTTTAGTTTTTGTTTGACCTTCGAATTGCGGTTCGGCTAATTTAATTGAAACGATAGCTGTTAAGCCTTCGCGCACATCGTCGCCAGTTAAGCGATCTTCCTTCTTTTTAATAAAACCTTGGTCTTCGCTAAATTTATTTACAATTGAAGTTAGCGCGGTACGGAAACCTTCTTCGTGCGCACCGCCTTCATGAGTATTAATCGTGTTAGCAAAGGTGTAGACAGATTCGGAAAAACCAGCATTCCATTGCATAGCAATTTCTAGTGACATACGCGCTTTTTTATCTTCGTTTTCAATGAAAATAATTGACTTATGTGTTTCACCTCGAGTGGTATTTAGGTGTTTAACGAAGTCGGCAATACCACCGTCGAATTTATAAACCACATGTAGTTGCTCGCCTTTTTCATCAACGTGCCCAGCTCGACCATCGGTTAAAGTAATAGTTAGACCGCGGTTTAAAAATGCCATCTCGCGGAAACGGGTAGATAAAATTTCAAATGAGAAATCGGTGGTGTCAAAGATTTCTACTGATGGCCAGAATTGAACTGTGGTGCCAGTTGTTGTTGCGGCTTCGCCTTTAGCAACTGGCGCAGTTGGAACTCCTAATTTATAAGATTGGTTCCAGGTAAAACCATCGCGCAGAACTGTTACAGCTAAATCTGTGCTGAGTGCGTTAACAACTGAAATGCCAACGCCGTGTAATCCGCCAGATACTGAGTAGCCGCCATCGCCAAATTTTCCACCGGCGTGCAAAACAGTTAGAACAACTTCAAGAGCTGGTTTCTTTTCAACTGGGTGCATATCGACCGGAATTCCGCGCCCGTTATCAATTACTTTTACGCTGCCATCGGCCATCAAGGTGACGTTAATTTCAGTACAAATTCCAGCTAAAGCTTCATCTACTGAGTTATCTACAACCTCATAAACCAAGTGGTGGAGGCCGCGCTCGCCAGTGGAGCCGATATACATGCCGGGGCGCTTGCGAACCGCCTCGAGGCCCTCAAGGACGGTGATCGCGCTGGCGTCGTAATTGCCCGACTTTTCGACCACAGGTACCGCTCCTTCATATACTTAAATTGTCTGGCTGTAAAAACGCCCTAGGGGGCGGCTAGGGATAAATCCCGTCACTAATGCCTGTAATCCTAGTGGTAAAAGCGATGCAGATCTAGCCGTTATTCGCCCTGTGGGTAGGTTTTAAGCGATCTTTAACTACCCATTTAGGGTTCCTATTGGAAAAAGGCGAAAATCACCCTTTATTGGCGATTTAACCGAAAGTGTCGCGTGGGCCCCGAGCGCCTCGAATAGTTCGGATGCCGCGCTTCCAACTTGGGCCTTGGGGGCCAATTATGGAAAGTTTTTCAACCAAAGCTCCAGGCGCGCTAGCTTGGAGTGAAGCTAAAACATCGTTGCTGATTAAATTCAATTGAGTTGCCCACGCAGTTGAAGAAGTTCTAATAGTAAGAACACCTTCAAGGATTGCAATTGGTTCAGTATGTTCCGCAATTTCAGAGCCAACAATGCTTTCCCAGTTAGCAAATAAATTTCCTTCAGCAATACCACTTTGCCATTCGCGATCTTGGATTAAATT
>CAZUWN010000040.1:4128-5526 GCA_964624105.1 uncultured Candidatus Planktophila sp.
TTTTTAATATAGCCGGTTTTATAAGAGATGAATAAATCTTTAGCAAGATCTCGTTTAGACATTTTATTTACCTGCTTTTACTTGACCAGGTGTTACATAAAATTTAGTGCTGTTTAAATCGGTAGGCAAATCACTTTCAACAGCTGCGGTAATAATTGTTTGCTCTGCCATTTTTGTGGCTGCGACTAATTGCAATCTGCGAGAAGTATCTAACTCGGCAAATACATCATCTAAAATCAAAATTGGGTCGGAACCTTCTTTTTTTAATAGATTAAAAGAACCGATACGTAATGAGATTGCCATCGACCAAGATTCGCCGTGGCTGGCATATCCCTTGGCCGGAAAATCACCAATTGTTAAAGTTAAGTCATCTCGGTGTGGTCCGATTAAAGTCGTGCCGCGTTCAATCTCTTGATATTGAACTTCTTCTAACCGGTTAGTTAACACAGTAACGTTATTGACCGCATCGCTAGTTAAACCTTCAGAGCTTGATTTATACGAGATGCTTGCTGGTTTGACCTCATTCAGGTTGCGGTAGTTCTCAGCAACAAAAGGATTTAGCGCGGCAACTAGCGCGATGCGCTCGGCAGTTAAATTGGCGCCAATATTTATTAACTGTTCGCTCCATGGTTGCAGTGTGGCGCTATTAGATCTAGTTTTAAGAAGCGTATTACGTTGCTTTACAACACGTTCGTAATCTGCGATAACCCCAGCTAAACGTGGGCTACGGGTGATTAATAAACGATCTAGAAAATCACGTCGGTTTCCTGGGTCGCCACGAACTAAATCTAAATCTTCTGGCGAGAAATAAACTATTTGGCACGCACCAAGAATTTCTCGTTGGCTACGAGTTGGGTTTTGATTGATACGGGCTCGATTAGCTTTACTTACATTTATTTCTAAATCTATTTGTAAGGTGCGGTCATCTCGTTCAATTTCCGCGCGGATAATTGCTTGGGTTGCACCGAGAGAGATTAAAGGTTGGTTATTTGCAACACGATGCGAAGATAAGAAGCTTAGATAAATTAATGACTCGGCGATATTTGTTTTGCCGCTGCCGTTATCTCCAATAAATGTATTTACGCCAGGTTGAAGATCTAGTTCTAAGTTTTGATAAGACCTAAAATCTTTAAGCGCTAACTTTGTGATGCGCATGTTGAGTATCTATCTATTAAATAAATTTACTTAAGAGGCATAACGCATTGGCATTAATAAGTAGCGATAGTTTTCAATAGCCGCGCCATCTTGTGTGGTGCGGCCCATCAAGATCGCTGGCTTATTTGAACCAGTAAAGGAAATTTGTACATATGGGGTGCCAACTGCATTTAAACCATCAGCTAAGAAAACTGGGTTGAACGCGATTGAAATATCTTCGCCGGTTAATGAAATTTCAATTGA
>CAZUWN010000040.1:5626-8588 GCA_964624105.1 uncultured Candidatus Planktophila sp.
GTGTTCTCATTTACTTCTACATGTACGCCGGTAAGAGTTGGTAGTGAGTCATCGCGACCTGCGGCAATAGCTACTTGGGCGACTGCTGCTGCGAAAGTATCGCTAGCGATTACGCCAGTACTTTCTGGAAGCTCTGGCAAGTTTGGATATTCATTAATTGAAAGTGTTGGTAAAGTAAACTTTGCGCTGCCGGAAGTCACTAAAACTCTAGTGCCGTCTAAAGTGATTGTAATTGGCTTATTTGGTAGTGATCTAGTTATTTCTACTAATAATTTTCCAGGAACTAAAACTTTTCCAGCTTCGATAATTTGTGCTGCGAAATTAGCTTTACTAGATGTTTCTAAATCTGAACCAGAAAGTTCAACGTTTGAACCGGTTGCGTCAATGACTATTCCAAGCAGCTCGGTTTTAATTGGGCGGGTAGACAAACTACGAGAAACCCAATTAACGCAATCTGCTAGTGCGCTCTGTTCGACAATGAATTTCATTTGGTTAGCCTTCCCGCTGTAGTAAAACTTTGCAAGTTTTTTATTTTTAATAATTGATTAAATTGAAAATTAAGTAACGGGAATCGCACAGGTGTTTTCATATAGTTATATGTAGTAGTAGTAACCAGACCGGTTATCTGTGGGAAAGCGCTATAACCCCATGTCAGAGGCGAATTTAAGCCTTTTAGCCTGTGGGAAAGGTTGTGGGTAAAACCGCTTAATAAAACCAAGGCAGAAGAAGGCTTCAGCGCTTCAACAACTTGACCAGTAGTTACCCACATAAAACCCCTCCTTTTCCACAGTTATCCACAACTTATACACAATCTGGGGGTAATTCCCCTCAAATCAGACAAATACCTATTTTTGCGCCTGCTGTTTAATCCGGTTCGTTAACTCAGTGACTTGGTTATAGATCGAGCGACGCTCAGCCATTAATTGTCGGATCTTGCGATCTGCGTGCATAACGGTTGTGTGGTCACGGCCGCCGAACATTTGGCCAATCTTGGGCAACGAGAGGTCGGTCAGCTCGCGACACAGATACATCGCGATCTGGCGGGCGTTCACAAGCACCCGAGAACGCGAGGTGCCGCAAAGATCTTCCAGGGTCAAACTGAAGTACGCAGCCGTTTGAGCCATGATCGCCTGGCCAGTGATTTCAGGGGCGGCATCTGTTGGCATTAAATCTTTAAGAACGATTTCAGCCAAACCTAAATCAACACCTTGGCGGCTTAAGGAAGCAAAAGCGGTCACGCGAATCAAAGCACCTTCTAGTTCGCGAATATTGGTAGAGATTTTGCTCGCGATATATTCCAAAACATCATCGGGCGCATTTAATTTATCTTGAGCAGCCTTCTTACGCAGAATCGCAATACGAGTTTCAATTTCCGGCGGCTGAATATCAGTGATTAAACCCCACTCGAACCGGCTACGCAGGCGATCTTCAAGAGTAGTTAATTGCTTTGGCGGGCGATCACTTGAAATAACGATCTGTTTATTGGCGTTATATAAAGTATTGAAAGTATGGAAGAACTCTTCTTGAGTACGTTCCTTATTTTCTAAGAATTGAATGTCGTCAACTAATAAAATATCTAAATCGCGATAACGGCGCTGGAAAGCCGAAGCTTTGTCATCGCGGATCGAGTTAATGAAGTCATTGGTAAATTCTTCAGATGAAACATAACGCACGCGGACATTGCCATATAGTTCTTTCGCGTATGCACCAATCGCGTGCAACAAGTGAGTTTTTCCTAAACCAGAATCACCATAGATAAATAGCGGGTTGTAAGCTTTTGCGGGCGCTTCAGCAACAGCAACAGCTGCGGCGTGAGCAAACCGGTTTGATGATCCAATAACAAAAGTTTCAAAAATGTAGCGTGGATTTAATTGCGATTGCTCAGAACTTTTACTAGCCGCTATCGAAGTATTGGAATTATCTTCACGCCCAGTTCCAGATTTCGGCGCAGCAACCTCAATTTCAACTTCAGGAGCTGCTGGATTATTTGTTACTTCGAGAGTCTCATCGATAGTTACTGCAATATTGGCTCGCTCATTTAACTCACGGGATAAAACTTCACCTAAAACCGAACGAAGCCGGGTTTCTAAAACATCTTTCGCAAAAGCATTTGGCGCAGCAACCAGTAAATTTGTAACGCCATTGCCTGGTAACAAACCAAGCGGTTTAGTTAGAGTTAAAAATGCGCGGTGTTGAGGTGCATCAAGTGCGACAGCATCAATTACACGTCCCCAAAGGGCGGTGAGCTCGAGATCTACAACATCCACCGTCTAAACCACCCGTCAGTTAAACTACGCAAACAATCCACATGTTTATCCACAGCCTGTGGGTCTAAAGGAGAGGTTTACCCTTTATTCCAATGAGCACCTGTGGATAGAAGCGAAAAGTAGAGGCTATTCGGAATAAAAGCAACTGCTTATCCACAGAAATTTCTAGCACGGAAGGTTTGGAAGGGGTAAAAAGCCAGTTTGACCGATTTATCCCCAGACCCGTAACCTTTCGTCCTTACCTGAGCACGCTTTGCAGCTACGCAAAGCCCCGTTAGATTTTCAAGGAGTCCCCATGACAAAGCGCACCTTCCAGCCAAACGTTCGTCGTCGCGCCAAGAAGCATGGTTTCCGTGCTCGTATGGCCACACGTGCAGGTCGCGCTGTTTTAGCAGCACGCCGTGCAAAGGGACGCACACGCCTTTCGGCTTAATTGCTAACGAAACTTAGACCTAGGTTTAATTTTTCTAATGCTGGCCAAAACGGCTCGTATTTCTAACAGCGCAGATTTCGCTAAAGCTACAAAAAGCGGACTTCGTTCAACGACTAACAGCCTTGTTGGATACCTCCATCTCTCAAATTCTGGCGAACCCGCTCGTTGCGGATTAATTATTAATAAAAGCGTTGGAAATTCAGTAGTTCGACATAACGTGGCTCGCAAAATCCGCCACATAATCGCTGCCAACCTAACTTCA
>CAZUWN010000041.1:0-8508 GCA_964624105.1 uncultured Candidatus Planktophila sp.
TCGATAGCTGCTCTCTTCAAGCGAGTTACCTTATTGCGAGATTTACTCGTGATCGCACCATTTAAGTCACTGCGCGAGATAGCAACTGAGAGATTAACCGATCAACGGCTGCGATACATCGTTGACCGCTATGCCACATATAGCGGCTCTGATCCACGTAAAGCGCCGGCGGTTTTACTTAGCATTGCCTTCGTTGAAGAAGCTTTCGGTGCTTGGCATTTAGCCGGCGGAATTGGCCAATTATCTGTCGCAATTGAAAAACGCTGCTTAGATCTAGGTGTTAAGATTCATTTAAATTCACCGGTCGCCAAAATACAAACTGCTAACGGCGTCGCTACCGGAATCGCCTTAGCTAATGGCACAGATATTGCGGCTGATTACATCGTTTCAAATAGCGATGCCAGCATTACTTATCATCAGCTAATTAGTCCTACTGAGAAGCGAGCTAAGGGTGAACGGAAGAACTTAGCAAAGACCCAAAAATCACTCGCTGGCTTCTCACTGCTACTTGGTTTACGACCAGCTGAATCGCCTGAGAAACTAAATCATCACACAATTCTTTTTCCGACTGATTACGATGCTGAGTTCGAAGCGATCTTTACGCAGAAGAAGCCAGTGGAAAATCCCACCATCTACATCTGTGCTCCCGATGATCCGCTAATGGTTAAAGATGCTGGCCATGAAAGTTGGTTCGTACTAGTTAATGCTCCGCGTCATGACGAAAGTGAGCAGAATGGCTTTGATTGGCGCGATGAAAATTTCAAGCACAAATATGCCAATTCGATTATCGATCAAATCGAAGCGCGCGGCATCAAGATTCGCGAACGTTTGGATGTCTTAGAAATTCGCACTCCCCTGGATTTACAGGAATCAGTCATGGCACCTGGTGGTTCGATTTACGGAACTTCGAGCAATAGCGCGTCCGCTGCCTTCTTGCGAACCAAGAATCGTTCACCGATTAAGAATCTATTTTGTGTGGGCGGTTCAACTCACCCAGGTGGTGGATTGCCGTTAGTTGGAATCAGTGCCGAAATTGTGGCAAATGCAATTGGACGTGCGCGTTAGCGAAGTTGTTTGTAACCAAAGCGCATTACTTGTAACGCACCAATAATTTGCATAACTAAGAAAGCACCTGCGATTGCTGGTAGGCCAGGAATGTCTAACTGCCATGCAATTAGAATTATGAATAAGAGGCTGGCCCGCATTGGGCGCTCAGCAAAAGTAACGATGCCTAAGTCTTTAACTTCAAAGGCGGCCAACCTAGCGCGGGCATATTCCTGCACTGAAGCTGCCAGCCATAAGCCAACTGCTATTTCTAGCGGAATTCCGACTTGATAGAGCGCATAGGCCCAAGCTGCTTCGCTAATGCGATCGGCAACTGAATCCAAGATCGCACCCCAAGCGCTTTCACGGCGTTGGAATATTGCCACACTGCCATCAATCCCATCAAATAGAAGTGATAACACAACTAAAGCTATCGCCCAATATGAAAACGGAATGAGAGCGGTACCGATTGCTGAAATCAATCCCAGCAGCGTTAAAACATTTGGTGAAATACGTAGCAGAGTTGCAATTAACGCGAACCGATACGAGATTGCCAGCCAAGCATGCACGATGCCTGAAATTTGGGCATTGCCATGTAATTCACTCCAACGCTTATAGAAATCTTTTTTGCTAATCATTTGGAAACCAACTTTCGATATATCTCAAGTGTGGCAGATGAAGTGTTCATGGTGTAGAAATGCAGACCGGGCACACCTAACTCGAGTAATTCTTCACAGAGTTGGGTAGCGATTTCGATACCTAATTTTTGGACTGCTTCTTGATCGTCCTCGATAGCCGAGAATTTTTCTAAAATATTTGCTGGAATCGGAGTTCCGCTTAGTTCAGCCATCCGCACCAATTGTTTAACATTGGTTACCGGCAAAATGCCCGGAATAATTGGCAAACTAGATCCTTTAGCGGCAAGTGCTTCAACTAATCGTTGATAACTTTGCGCTTCAAAGAAGAATTGGGTGGTCGCAAAAGTAGCGCCCAGAGATTCTTTGCGAATTAGGACATCAACATCTTTTGCTAAATCACCATTTGATGCTGGGTGACCATCAGGAAATGCCGCGACGCCAACTTCAAAGCCGCCAACTTCCATTGCTAACTCAACTAATTGATCGGCATGGTTAAATCCACCAACCGTTGGCACCCAAGGCGCACTTGGCCCACCAGTTGGGTCACCGCGCAAAGCAAGAATGCTATGAATGCCAGCTTCTTTGTATTTCTGCAGAATTTCAATTAGCTCGCCCCGCGTTGAACCAACGCAAGTTAGATGGGCAACTGTTGGAATTGAGGTTCGTTCGGTGATCTGTGAAGTTATGCGAATTGTGCGATCACGGGTTGACCCCCCGGCACCATATGTAACCGAAATGAAATCTGGGGCAATTGGTTCAAGCGCTGACATGGCAGCCCAAAGACGTTCTTCACCAGCCTGATCTTTAGGCGGAAAGAACTCAAAAGAGTATTTGGTCGCGCGAATAGCCACTAGGTCAGCGTATCGTTACGCGCGTGAAACCTGAGGCATCTGCTCAACCCCTTGAGCAACTTAAATCTTTGCGCGAGCAAGTCGAGGCGCAACTCCAGGATTTCCTATCAACTCAAAGTGAGTACTTCACTGCGATCGCGCCAGAGTTAAAGCCAGCGGCCACAAGTTTGACTGCCTTTGTAATCAATGGTGGGAAACGATTTAGACCCCTCTTTGCAGCCGTTGGCGCAATGGGTGCTGGTTCTCAATTAAGTGATGCTGAGATTCGAGCTTTTGCTAGTTTGGAATTACTACAAGCTTGCGCATTAGTTCACGATGACTTGATGGATGCCTCAGATACCAGACGTGGCGAACCAGCGATTCATAAATTATTTGAATCCATGCATGAATCTGAAAAGTACCAAGGTAAGGCAACTCAATTTGGTTTATCAGCGTCTGTCTTAATTGGTGACCTGGCACTTATCTGGTCAGATCAAATGTTGAATAGTTCTGGAATAAAAAGCGAATCTCTCTTGGCCGCTCTAAGTGTTCATGACGAGATGCGAGTTGAGTTAATTGCCGGTCAATACCTCGATGTTTTTGAGCAAGCTCGAGGCACCCAAAGTGTTGCTCAAGCGCTAAACATTGCTCGATACAAATCCGCTAAATACACAATCGAACGCCCGCTTCATCTGGGGGCTGCTATTGCAATTCCTGATGCGGCTAAGCGCGCACAAATTATTTCTATCTACTCCGAATTTGGTTTGCCACTTGGTGAAGCTTTCCAATTGCGCGATGACTTACTTGGTGTCTTTGGTGATCCTAAAGTCACGGGCAAACCAGCCGGTGATGATTTGCGCGAAGGAAAGCGCACGGTTCTCATGGCAATGACCCACGATCGCATCTCCGGGGCGGCCGAAGCGGAGTTTATGCAGGAATTCGGAAATCACAATATCTCTGAAAGTGCTATTGCGCGCCTACAAGAGATCATCTCTGAAACTGGGGCTGCCATGCATGTTGAGGATCTAATTGAAGAATTAACTTCCACCGCGCTAGAAGCCCTAAATCGTGATGAAATAGTGCCCCAAGCTAGAGAATTATTAACCGAGATGGCAATCATCGCGACCAAAAGAAATATGTGAATAAATAATGGTTAAGCAGATTAAGGGTCCGAGCGATCATGTTGTTGTTGTCGGTGCTGGTTACGCTGGATTAAGCGCAGCGCTTCGACTTGCTGGCGCTGGCCGCAAAGTAACGATCATTGAACGCGAGTCCGTACCTGGTGGTCGCAGTGGTCTATTGCAACGCGATGGCTACTCATTTGATACTGGCCCAAGTGTGCTAACCATGCCATCTCTAATTAACGATGCCTTTAATTCAGTTGGCGAAGAACTCAAAGACTGGGTCGACTTAATGCCATTGAAGCCGCTTTATCGCGCGTTCTATGACGATGGTTCGCAGATCGATGTTCACGCCAACACCGATGAGATGGAAGCCGAGATTGCTCGCACCGTTAGTTCATCAGAGGCTGCGGGTTATCGCCGGTACGTTGAATTCGTAACTAAGTTATACAAGTACGAGATGAATGATTTTATTGATCGCAATATCGATTCACCACTTAACTTATTGACTCCTAACTTGGCACGCTTGGTAGCCCTCGGCGGTTTCCGCAAGTTGCAACCGAAAGTTAATCAATATCTCAAAGATCCACGCTTACAAAAGGTTTACTCCTTCCAGGCAATGTATGCCGGTGTAAGCCCGCAGCAAGCTCTCGCAATTTACGCAGTCATCGCTTATATGGATTCGGTAAATGGTGTCTTCTTCCCTAAGGGTGGAATGCATGCAGTTCCTGTCGCACTTGCAGCCGCTGCTCAAAAACATGGCGTTGAAATCAAATACAGCACCACTGTCACCAAGATTGATTTTGAGAACGGCCGCGCAAAAGCTGTAATTACAGATAAAGGTGAGCGCATTACCTGCGATGCCGTTGTCTTAAACCCTGATCTACCTGTCGCTTGGCGAGATCTTTTAGGTCAGACTCCTCGTTCAGTAAAGCGCCTGCGCTACTCACCATCTTGTGCAACCATGCTGATTGGTTCAAGTAAGAAATACGATCACATCGCACACCACAATATTCACTTCGGTAAATCTTGGGATGGCGTCTTTGATGAGCTAATTAATAAGAAGCAATTGATGAGTGATCCAAGCGTGCTTGTCACAGTGCCAACTCATGATGATCCTGATCTAGCTCCGGCAGGAAAGCAGAGTTACTACGTTTTATTCCCAACTCCGAACTTAACTGCCGATATTGATTGGCGCAAAGAGTCAAAGCCTTATCGTGATCAAATGATTGCCACTCTTGAAGAACGTGGCTACGACGGTTTTGGCGATGCCATTGAAGTTGAACACGTAACTACGCCGTTGGAATGGGAAGCGATGGGAATGGAAGCAGGCGCACCATTTGCGAGTGCACATACTTTCTTCCAAACTGGCCCGTTCCGTCCAAGTAACCTGGCTAAAGGTTTTGAGAATGTAGTTTTCACGGGCTCTGGAACTCAACCTGGTGTTGGCGTGCCAATGGTTTTAATCTCTGGTCGCTTAGCAGCTGAACGAATTGTGGGCCCAGTTAAGTAATGGATGAATTAACTGCTGCCGGCATAACTGACTCGCAGTTGCGGGTATCTTATGAAGAATGCAAACGTCTTAATGCTCTACATGGCAAGACTTATTACTTAGCAACTCTGCTCCTACCAAAAGCAAAACGGCCATTTGTGCATGCTCTTTATGGGTTTGCTCGTTATGCCGATGAAATTGTTGATGATCTGGCTTCAACGCTAACTGATGCCGAAAAAGCAGCTGAGTTAAAAACTTGGGGCGATGGCGTTCTATCGGGGCTAGAAAGTGGTGATTCCAATGATCAAGTTGGTCGCGCGCTAATTGATACGGTTAATCGCTTTGCGATCCCCCACGAACATTTCGTGGCTTTCTTGCATTCAATGACCATGGATTTAACTGTTACCGAATATGCCAATTACGAGGCGTTGATGGAATATGTATATGGCTCAGCCGCTGTAATTGGCCTCGAAATGGTCCCAATTCTCGGGGCTTTGAGCCCAGGTGCTTATGAGCCAGCCGAAAAACTAGGTGTTGCTTTTCAGTTAGCTAACTTTATTCGCGATGTTGGCGAAGACTTAGATCGCGGCCGGGTTTATCTACCGCAAGATGAGTTAGCCCAATTCGGAGTCGACCGCGAGATGTTAGAAGCGCGAAAGTTAACTCCGCAAATTACGGCTGCATTAAAGTTTCAAATTGAGCGAGTGCGCCAACTACAACGTGAAGCCACACCTGGCATCTTGCAGCTAGAACCAGCTAGCCGACCTTGCATCGAAGCAGCGAGTGAACTTTATTGCGGCATTGTTGATGAAGTTGAAGCAATTGGTTATGACATTTTCAATAAGCGAGCAAAAACTTCTACTGGACGCCGATTGCGAGTTGCCGGCAAAGCTTACGTAAAGGCGCTTGCTGCTCGTTAGTTTTTATTTGCCTTGCGACCCAAGTAAACCCAGGTAGCCATTACCGAAAGAATTAGGGCGAAGCCAAAGAATAAATCTTCCAGCGGCGCGGATGCAATGCGTAAACCTAAAATTGTATCTTCGCTATACATGACGATCTCTCTGGAAGTTAGCCACCAGTTAGTCAGCAATTGAAATGGCAAAATAATTGCATAGGAAGTCCAGAATACTTTTCGCTTAAGCAGTTTTGTTTGAAGTACTTCTAGATCAAGGAAAGCAGCAATGAAAACTGCCATCAGCGCTATTTGCGTGTAGGTCATGACTCGTCCCCCACTACCCAATGCTTTTTCACAGTTCGCACAGCTTCGATAGTTAACAAAGCTGCTAGCGGAACAATTAAGAAAAATAAGAATTCTTCGAGCGGAATATCGAATGGACCAAAGATTCCCAGTATCTGGTTCTTATCGAAATACCAATGGCCACGATTTATTGCATAGGCATCCCAAATTAGAAAGAAGGCGGCGGTCGGCAAAATGCTAAAAACCACTCGCTTAAACCTGCGAATTACGCCGACCTTTAAAAAGACTTCTAGCCAGATTGACCCACAAAGAGTGAAAGCCAACATCGCTAAATAACCGTATTTCTCCACGAGTTAATTCTCTCGTAAAGCAGCGCGAATTTCTTATTAAATCGCTATAGTTTGCAATGCGGGAGCCTAAAGAAATTGGCTGAGAGGATCTGTAATTCACAGATCGACCGCTTGACCGGTCCGGTAATGCGGACCTGGAATTGAGGTTTAACGTGTCATACATTTTATTTACCGCCTGGGGTTACGAAATATCTATCCTCGAATTCGTCGCATCGGTTACATCTTTAATCGGAGTCTGGTTAGGCACAACAGGCAAACGAATTACCTGGCCATTCTGGGCATGCAGCAGTGCGTTGTATGCGATCTTCTTCTATCAAGCTAACTTGATTGCCAGCGCTGCACTGCAATTTGTATTCATTGCAGCTGCGATTAGTGGCTGGAAAGGTTGGGCGCCATCTGGTGCCAAGCCAGGCAAATTAGGCAACCGAGGTCGCATTTATTCAGTTTTATGGATCCTCGGTTTGTGGTTAGCGCTTGCTCCCTTTCTCTCTCGAATTGGTGCAGCAGCAACAGTTGTTGACTCATTTCTTTTTGTGGGCTCACTAATTGCACAGATACTGATGGTCTTAGAAAAATATGAGAGTTGGGTAATCTGGTTAGTCGTAGATCTAGCTGGCACCGCTCTCTACTTCAATCAGGGTTACTATTTCACTTCATTCCTATATGCAATATTCACGCTAATAGCACTTCAAGGTTGGAGGCGTTGGTATGCAGATCAACGAAGCGCTCCGCGACCTATTTAGCGAATCAGCTAAACCGCTAGTCCTAGCAATTGACGGCCCAGCAGGTTCTGGAAAGAGCACGTTAGCCAGTGAGATTGCGCGAGCATTTGCCGGTACTTACGATATTGAAGTTATCCATCTTGATGAGTTATATAACGGTTGGGATGACGCGCTTTCGGAAGAACTTTTTCTGCGGATTTCCCAACTAATTGCAGCTCAACGAGCCGGCAAAGCAACAGATTTAGCCATCTATGACTGGTCGGCCGCAGCTTTTTCTGGGTCACGAGAAGTTAAGGCCGTGCAACTTCTAATTATCGAAGGCGTCGGTAGCTCTAATCATCTTTTGCACGCGAATTTAACAACTTCGATCTGGCTAGATATTGATCAAAGCATTGGATTAGCACGGGTATTAGAGCGAGATGGCGAAGAAATTCGTGACGAGATGGTCAAGTGGCAGAAGATGGAAAGTGAATATTTTGCACGCGACTTAACTCGCGAAAGAGCGGATTTCATCCTCTCTACGCAGTAGCTAGCCTAAGATTTAGCTGTGTCTGATCTAACTGGCGAACTAATTGATGACCGTTACCAGTTAACGGCGCTACTGGCTACAGGCGGTATGGCCACAATTTATAGTGCTATCGATACTCGACTAGATCGCAAAGTTGCTGTAAAGATCATGCACCCACATCTAGCCCAAGATGAAGATTTCGTTGGTCGCTTTATTCGCGAAGCAAAAGCTGCCGCTTCACTTTCGCATCCAAATATTGTTGCAGTGCAAGATCAAGGTTGGAATCAAAGCGGAGTCCCTGCCGTATTTATTGTGATGGAGCTAGTCGAGGGCCACACTCTTCGTGATTACATTTACGAGCGAGGCAAACTCGCAGTCGATGATGCACTTTCCTTTATTGATCCAGTTTTAAGCGCGCTCGCTGCTGCCCACAACATCGGCATTATTCATCGTGATATCAAACCTGAAAATATTTTAATCTCAAAAGAAGGTCGCGTGAAAATTGCGGACTTCGGTTTAGCCCGTGGCAATATGTTGGGCACCACGATGACAGCTGAATCCAGCGTCATTCTCGGTAGCGTTTCTTATCTCTCCCCCGAACAAGT
>CAZUWN010000042.1:0-4979 GCA_964624105.1 uncultured Candidatus Planktophila sp.
CACCAAACTGGATACTTGCCGCTGAACAAGATCGAGAACCAAGCAAAGAGAGTTAAGAAAAGTCCGTATATCAAATAGATAATTGCCATCACATAAAGTGGGATAGCTAGTAACCACTTAAAGAGTGGCTTTACCCGGCTAAGCTCTGAACCGTTGCCGACTTCAGGCAAAGTGATTTTAACAATGTCATTTTCTTCAATCGAGGGATAGTCATCGGTAAGCAGAAGAACATATGCGTTAACGCGAGTTTCAAGTGAAATCAAGGCATGATTAAATGCCAGCGCATAACTTGGGTAAATGCCGCGAAAGACCAGGGCCAAGAAGGTTGGCAAAATAATCAGACCGCCCAAGCTGTAACTCCAGTTATCAGTTGTATAGGAGTTGATAGCAAAGGCGCTGAAGTAGATGGCAACCGGCAGCACGATTATTAATCGAAAGAAAGCCGTTAGGCGGTTGCGATCTTCTAGTTCAACTTGGATTAAGGTCTGAATTTGATTACTCATAACTCTAAAGTAGCCCCATTTTCCAGAAATCTATTGCCTTTTTGGGATTTACCGCCTAGTTTTTACAATTGTTGCAGGAATTTACAGTCTCTTGCAGAAAGATTGAGGAATACATGGCTGGAATCAAGGAAGTCGCAGCAGAAGCGGGAGTTTCAACTGCAACCGTTTCGCGCGCACTTCGTGGCCTAGAACATGTAAATCCGCAAACTCGAGCCAAAATTGAGGCCGCTGCTGCGAAATTAAATTACTCATTAACCGGTGACGGCGATCGGATTCGACATGGCCGCACCAACAGCGTTGGCGTAGTTGCGCCATATATTTCACGTTGGTATTTCGCCCAAGTAATCAATGGCGCCGAACAAGCGCTACGCGAAGCTGGCCTAGATCTCTTGCTTTATAACTTCAGCCAGATGAAAGGGCGCGAGCGTTTATTCCAGCATCAATTGCTTAAAGGTCGCGTTGATGCGTTAATCGTAATTAGCTTGCCACCAACTGAAGAAGAATTTGCTTCAATGCTGAGTTTGGGAATCCCGATCGCATTAGTTGGCATGGCACATAAAGATTGTGCAAGTATCAAAATTGACGATGTTGCTGGAGCTCGAACTGCCACCCAACACTTAGTTAATCAAGGCCATAAACAAATTGGTTTAATGTCCGGTCGTCCTGATGACCCATTTAATTTCTCGGTTCCACAAGATCGTCGTCGCGGCTTCTTGCAAGTATTAGCCGAGAACGGATTGGAATGGATACCTTCACGTGAAGTACATGGTGACTTCACCATGAATACCGCCTCACGCGCAATGGATGATTTGTTAGCCAGACCGAATCGACCAACTGCAATTTTCTGCGAGTCCGATGAAATGGCATTCGGCGCTATGCAAGCAGCCCGACGTCATGGTTTAAGTGTTCCTGATGATATTTCGATTATTGGTTTTGATGGCCATGAGATGTCGGAATACTCTGATCTAACTACGATCGAACAGCCAGTTCAGTTAATGGGCGAGATGGCTGCTTGGTCAATCATGGAGCGCCTTCGTAAGCCAAATGCCGAAGTGCCGTCATTGGTTCTACCAACTACCCTGGTGGTACGTAATTCCACGAAACGACTTGAGGCATAGGCATGAGCACGGTTACTAAAGATGTTGTGATTATTGGCGGTGGCCACAACGGTTTAGTAGCGGCAACTTACCTAGCAAAAGCCGGCAAATCAGTAGTTATTCTTGAAGCAAATGCTGAAATAGGTGGCGCCACAGCCAGTGTCAGAGCTTTCCCAGAATTCGATGCGCACTTGTCGCGCTATTCCTATTTAGTGGCGTTGTTACCTGATCAAATCGTTAGTGACTTAGGCCTTAATTTTGTAACCGTGCCTCGCACAGTTTCTTCATATACCCCTGATTTAAATGGCACCGGGCTTTATATCTCGCGCCAATGGGATCAAACCACTGCAGATTCCTTCGCCTCGATTCCAGATGGCGAGGCAGATGCAGCAGCTTGGCAGCAGTTCTATGGTGAAGTCGCAAAGTTTGCCGAACGTATTGCTCCTTACATGTTGCAACCTTTGAAAAGTCGTAGCGAACTTAAAGCGGCAATTGATTTACCCGAAATTTGGGAGTATTTAATTGAAGCGCCAATTGGTGAAATCATTAACGCCCGATTCAAAAGTGATCTAGTTAAAGGCGTTGTTCTTACTGATGCACTAATTGGAACACATGCATCGGCCGATGAGCTGCTAGCAAATATTTGTTTTCTCTATCATCTTATTGGAAATGGCACCGGCGAATGGAAAGTTCCTAAAGGCGGCATGGGCGCACTAGTTAAAGAACTTGAGCGAGTTGCTCTCGCAGCCGGCGTTGAGATCCGAACAAATAGCAAAGTCACTGCGATTGCTAGCCAATCAGATTCAGTTACCGCAACAATTGAAAATGGCGACCAATTTGTGGCCAGTCACTTACTCTCTAATGCTGCGCCACAAGTACTGGCAAAGCTGCGTAATAAACCAAAGCCGGCAAGTCTGTCGGGTGCGCAATTTAAAATTAATATGTTGCTAAAGAAAATGCCTCGCCTAAAAAGTGGTATTTCACCTGAACTAGCATTTGCCGGAACTTTCCACATCAGCGAGAAATTTTCTCAGCTCGAAACTTCATACCAAGAGAGTAAGGCGGGCAAGTTGCCTGCCTGTTTCCCATCTGAAATGTATTGCCACACTCTGTCTGACCCTTCAATTTTAAGTCTTGAGCTCCAAGCTGCTGGCTACCAAACTCTGACTCTCTTTGGATTACACACCCCAGCTGAACTTTTCGATGCCGATAATGAAGCTACTAAGGCGACTGCACTAGCAGGTTTCATTGCTGAATTAGATAAATATTTAATTGACCCAGTATCCGAAATTATTGCTCGCAATAGCGATGGTTCGCCGTGCATTGAAGCCAAGACCCCATTGGATTTAGAAGAGGCAATCTCATTGCCGCGCGGAAATATCTTCCATAGCGATCTAACTTTCCCATTCCGCGAAGAAGGCGATAGCCGGCGCTGGGGCGTGGAAACTGATGATCCACGAATCTTTATTTGTGGCGCAGGTGCGCAACGTGGCGGGGGAGTGAGCGGAATCCCTGGTCATAATGCGGCAATGGCCGTTCTTGGAAAGTAAAAAAGTAATAGGCTTTCAGTTATGAGTTCTGATAAGAAGTTAAAGCCAGAAACACTTGCGATTAGTGCTGGTCGGCCAGTTCCTGAGCCAGATGGTGAACTAAATACCCCAATCGCGCTGAACTCAACTTTTCATGCCGGCGGTCCAATTGGTTATGGCCGCTACGGAAATGAAACTTGGACATCTTTAGAAAGTGCGATCAGTGCACTTGAAGGTGGCGAGACTTTGGTTTTCGCTTCCGGACAAGCTGCGGCAACTGCGATATTTAATTTACTTCCAATTGGCGCACCTGTTGTTCTTTCCGATGAAGGTTATCAAGGCATTGCTGCGTTACTTAAGGGTTACCACGAAAGTGGTCGACTCGAAGTTCGCTTTGTTGAGGCAACCAATACTGCGGCCGTATTAGAGGCGGCAAAAGGTGCAGCACTACTTTGGTTGGAATCACCAACTAATCCAGCGCTAGAAAATGTTGATCTTAAAACAATTATTGCTGGTGCTAAGAAGTTAGGCGTTGGGGTTGCAGTCGATAACACTCTGGCCACACCGCTCACGCAGAAGCCACTTGAATTCGGGGCAGATTTTGTAATGCACTCTGTTACTAAATATTTTGCGGGTCATAGCGACATAATTTTGGGTTCAGTTTCCACCAATGATCCGGCTCTTCTTAAGCGCTTAGCCGATGTCCGTAAATTAAGTGGCGCGATTCCTGGCCCATTTGAAGTTTGGTTGGCACTACGCGGAATCCGCACCTTCCCACTACGTTTTAGAGCAGCTGAAGCCAATGCTAAAGAACTCGCTAAGCGCTTGGCCGGCCATGCCAAAGTAAGCAAAGTTCGTTATCCCGGCTTTGGCGGCATGATTTCATTTGAATTAACCTGCGATGCCGCTGGAACTGACTTAGTAACCCAGAGCGCCACGATTATTACCAACACAACTAGCCTCGGCGGCATTGAATCTATGTGGGAACGCCGTCGTCGTTGGGCAACTGAAAGCCACAAGATTTCGGAATCCTTGATCCGATTCTCAGTTGGTTGCGAAGATGTCGATGATTTATGGGATGACATCACTGCCTCATTAGGCAAAATTTAAGTTATAGGAGTATTTTTACCGCATGTTAAAAGCAATTAAGCGATTCGTCGGGGTAGTCGGCGTAGCTCTATTGGCTTTTCGCGCTATCGGTTCATTTCTCTCTTGGGTAGATAAGCAAGATGAGACTGAAGTCGATGCTTGGATTGATGAAGAAGAATCTGAGGACGCTTAATTGAGTCAGGAATACATTGCCGGCAGTTGCAACATCGGCACAGGTGAAATTCGCCGTCGCCAAGTCGTCGCACTCGCAGGCGCAGTAATCTCAACGACATCGTTAGTTGGGCTAATTAGTACCGATGCCGCACGAAGTGCTCGCTTTTCATTGTTCATCCCGTTAATGATTTTCGCAATTGGTTTTGTTCAGTCACGTAAGAAATTTTGTCTGGCATACGGATTAGCGGGAACCTTTAACTTCGGTGGGCTAGGACAGATTTCCAGAGTTTCAGATCCAATTTCCAAGAAAGCAGATCGCAAGACTGCACTAACAATTTTGGCACAGTCAACCGCACTGGCCCTAGGGCTAACGCTCGCCACATTTGTATTACCGCTTTAGTACTTCCATTGCGCAGCACTTAGTGCCACAGTAGATACATGGAAATTATCATTCAGTTGAGAAATGCCCAGGTTGCCGAAGATTTCAAAGGAATTGTTAACGAGAAACTTAAAGCGCTAACAAGATTTAATGTGAAAATGGATCGGGTAGAAGTCGAAGTAATTGAAGAGAAAAACCCGCGTCAAGG
>CAZUWN010000042.1:5079-7880 GCA_964624105.1 uncultured Candidatus Planktophila sp.
CGCAAAGATATTTGCAGTCGCAACGATGTAAGGATCTTTAGTGATTCCAAAGATTGCCGGGATAGAGTCAAGTGCGAACACTAAGTCTGTAACGCCAAGAGTCAGCAGAGCAATCGTAAAAGTTGAAGCGCCTCTTGCCCGCAACATTTTCACAATTTTACTGTCATCCGGCGTAGTTTCGTGATCCTCTTTTTCGATTAACAATCGATATGCCGTATAAATCAAGAATGCACCGAATAAGAAGAAGGCACTTGAGAATCGAGTAATGATTGCAGTTCCGGCTGCGATAAAGATTCCACGCAAGACCAGGGCAATAATAATTCCTAACAAGAGCACTAACTGTTGTTTAGTTTTATCAATCTGCAAGCGGCTTAAAATAATTACGAATACGAAGATGTTGTCCACGGAAAGGGCGTACTCAGTTAGCCAGCCAGCAAAGAATTCCTTCTGAGCAGTCTCACTTGGAGTCCAGTTAGGCATGAAGTAACCAAAGGCAATTGCCGCTGAAACATAAATAACAGTCCAGATTGCGGCCTCTGCTGTACTTGTCTCCTTATTTCTACGCAGAATTGCGATTATTAAGTCGAAGGCAATTACTGCTGAAAGAATGCCAATAGTTACAAACCAAGTTGAAGTCGATTCCATGGCGTTACTTTACATATTACGGTGAATTCTTACCTCTTAAACCAGATGGCACGCCTAGACATGAGTTCTACCTCACCATTTTCACAGGTTGGCGCACCGCTAGATGAAAGAATAATTTCACTTGCTTGAAGTTTTACTGATTTATCACCTGAGTTTAAGTAAACCTGAATTCCAGCTCGGGAGAAACCCAGAATTCCTTGATCTATTTTGCTTACATCCCAAGTGAAATCATTCGCACCTAGAAGTTTTCCTCGCTCGGAAAGCGCTCTCTTATATAGCGATAACGAACTATCAGAATTTGAACTCTGAATTTCTACCGTTAGTTCATTCCAATTCGTTGGTAGTGGCAGCCATGGCTTTCCAGATGAAAAACCAAATGGGCTTTCTTGGCCCGACCATGGCATTGGCACACGAGCACCATCGCGACCTTTAGTTTCACCATTGGTACGAAGAAATGAGGGATCTTGGCGATCGCTATCAGCTACATCAGCATCGGGCAGGCCCAGTTCTTGACCGTTATAAACATAACAAGAGCCAGGCAGACCAAAAAGGAAAAGAGCTAATGCCCGAGCTTCTTCAGCACCTAGTCGTGAGGCAACCCGAGGTGAATCATGATTGCTTATTGCCCAAGTTGGATAAGCACCGACATCTTTAAGCATCTTGATTGTGTTATTTATTAATCTAAATAAAGTTTTTGCATCAAAGGGCGCAATTAATAAATCAAAGTTGAAAATTTGATGAAGTTCATCAGGGCGAACATAGGCAACGCCATTTATCGGGGGATGAACCCAGGCCTCGGCAACTGCCATGATTGGTTTATCGAATGAATCAAAGTGTTTACGCCAACTACGGTAGATCTCATGAACGCCCGCGCGATCAAAGAATGGAACGGAAGCCAGCAAAGCCTCGCGCTTGTTAATTTCCATATCAACATCAATCCGAAGCGCATCAGATAGCCCCTTTGGATCATGATGATCGGAGAGAATATTTTCCTTTGCTAAACCATGTGCTACATCGATGCGAAAACCATCAGCGCCCATCTTCACCCAGAACGAAATGGTCTCCTTAAAGTCCTGATCAACTTCGGGATTTTCCCAATTTAAATCAGGTTGTGAAGAATCAAAGAGATGTAAGTAGTACTGACCATCGGCAACTTGGGTCCAAGCTGGCCCACCGAAAAGTGAGATCCAGTTATTTGGGGGAGTTCCATCATCTTTTGCATCGTAGAAATGAAAACGTGCTCGCTCCTTTGAGCCAGGGCCGGCGATTAGGGCAGCTTTAAACCATTCATGTTCAGAGGAAAAATGATTTGGCACAATATCAACTAGAACTTTCAACCCTAGATCGTGCGCTTTATTAATCATTAACTTTGCATCAGCTAGATTTCCAAAGCGAGGGTCAACATCACGCGGATTTGCAATGTCATAGCCACCATCTTTATTTGGTGAGGTATAAAACGGGCTCAACCAAATTGCATCCACCCCAAGATCGGCAACATATTGAAGTTTCTGCGTGATGCCAGGTAGATCGCCTTCGCCATCGCCGTTGCTATCAAAGAATGAGCGCGGGTAGATCTGATAAATAACGGCCTCTTGCCACCACTTGCTATCGGTCGTGGTGGGTGAAGTCATGGCGTAAACCTAACTTTTGGCCACTTCGCCATCAAAGCAAGGCGGATATGTAACGCAGGTGCTTAATCTCAGATTCATAACGATTATTACTGACGAATCAATCAATTCACTTAAGTTAGGATATGCCTATGTCTAAGGTCTTAGCCTCACTTCCAGTTGGCCAACGAGTTGGAATCGCATTTTCTGGCGGTCTCGATACCTCAGTGGCCGTTGCCTGGATGCGTGCAAAAGGTGCCGTGCCTTGTACTTACACCGCAGATCTTGGCCAATATGACGAGCCAGATATTGATTCGGTTCCAGATCGCGCAAAAGAGTATGGCGCTGAAATTTCACGTTTAGTTGATTGCAAAACCGCACTTGTTGAAGAAGGTTTAGCAGCAATTGCTTGCGGTGCCTTTCATATTCGCTCTGGTGGAAAACAATATTTCAACACCACCCCACTCGGTCGCGCAGTTACCGGCACCTTATTGGTGCGCGCAATGTTGCAAGATTCAGTTTCAATTTGGGGCGATGGTTCTACTTATA
>CAZUWN010000043.1:0-4997 GCA_964624105.1 uncultured Candidatus Planktophila sp.
GAGATTAAAGGTCGCGGCCTTACCTAAGAAAGTAACTTCAATGAGTGGACGTTTGGTAATACTCAGCCAAATCGAGAGTAGACCCAAAATCAAGTCCCGCCCCAACAGGGTCGCGATTAACCAAAGCGGAACTGCATCGCGCACATAAAGTGCAATCAAGACGGCCAAGATGTAAAGGCGGTCAATTGTTGGGTCGGCGATCTCGCCAAAACGAGAAGTCTGACCCCAAGCTCTAGCTAGTTTGCCATCGAAATAATCTGTGGCTCCCCCGACGGCTAAGACCGCAATCGCCCAACCATCGGCTTGCACATTCAAAGCCAAATGAAGAAAGAGTGGGATTCCGAGAAACCTCAGAAAAGTTAAGGCGTTAGGAATCGTCAGCATTACTCTTTGTCGCGTTCCTTGACTCGGATCGCCACCATCACTGGTGTGCCCGGGAAGCCGAATTCTTCACGTAAACGACGCTCGATAAATCGACGATAAGACGCCTCGATCCAGCCACTTGAGAAGATCACGAACTTCGGCGGCGCAATGCCAGCTTGGGTCGCGTAGTAAATCTTTGGTTGTTTTCCGCCCCGAACTGGTGGTGGTGTCGCACCAATTAAAGCGCCCAAGAATGAGTTCAACTTGGCCGTCGGAACACGTTGTTCCCAACCACCAAGTGCGGTGCGCAAAGCTGGCGCTAAACGATCGCGGTGCCAGCCGGTCTTAGCCGCAACATTTACCCGCTGTGCCCATTCGACTTGATCAAGGTGACGATCGATTTCTTTATCTAATTGATCGCGACGATCTTCATCTACTAGATCCCACTTATTCATCACGATGACCATCGCTTTACCGGCTTCTTCAACCATCGTGATGATTCGTAGATCTTGTTCCGAAATTGGATTAGATGCATCAAGAACAACGGCTGCAACTTCGCAACGCTCTAGCGCTGTTTGGGTTCGAAGCGTTGCGTAGTAATCAGTACCACTTGCTTGATTTGCTCGCTTACGTAAACCAGCGGTATCGATGAAGCGCCAAACTTGATCGCCGATTTCAATTAACTCATCTACTGGATCGCGAGTTGTACCTGCTACATCATCGACGATTGAACGCGTCTCACCAGCGAGAGCGTTTAACAAACTTGATTTACCAACATTTGGGCGGCCAATTAGTGCAACACGACGGTATCCATCTTGCACTTGTGCGCGACCAACCTCTGGCAGCTCAGCAACAATATGATCAAGCAAGTCACCGCTACCGCGACCGTGAAGAGCCGATACGAAATATGGCTCGCCTAAACCAAGGTTCCAGAGGGCATATGCATCAGATTCTGCGCCTTCATCATCGACTTTATTAGCGATTAAAATTGTTGGTTTTTTAGCTTTGCGAAGTTCGCTAACCAAAATGTCATCTTCATCGAGTGCGCCAACTTGTGCGTCGACAACGAAGGCAAGAACATCGGCTTCGCGCATTGCTTGTTCGGCACCAGCACTAACTTGAATTGAAATACCATCTGGCTTTGCTTCCCAGCCACCAGTATCCATAACAATAAAACGACGACCGCCCCATTCGCATTCGTATTGCACGCGATCGCGGGTAACGCCGGGAGTATCTTCAACAATCGCTTCGCGTCGACCGATGAAGCGATTAATCAAAGTTGATTTTCCAACGTTTGGTCGGCCCAGAATTGCTACCACTGGTAAACCTAGTAATTCACGCTGCTTTAATAACTCCCAGATGCGATCAACGGTCTCTTCTAGACTCAAGTGAGTCGAGTCAATCGTCAAAGCATCTGGTGCCAGAGCCAACGGGGAAACTTCGCGCGTTGAATCTACTTCATCGCGATTACTCAAAGATTGCGCAACGCTTTCGACGCCTTGAGCTGAATTTTCTTCGGCATCGCGACGAACTGCTCGCGCATTCAAATCAGCCGTTAGATAAATCTTTAACGCAGCATCAGGTGCGACAACTGTTGCGATGTCGCGACCTTCAACGACGATTCCGCGTTTTGAATCAGAAATAATCTTGCGCTGTAACTTTAAAAGTTCGGCGCGTAGCTCTGGCATCGCTGCAAATCTTGAAACGTTCTCAGTAATTTCAACAGTGCGAATCGCATCGGTGATTTCGGTATCGCCGGCAAATAGTCGTGGCTCTAGCGGATCAACTACGAAACGCAACGGCGAAGATTTAAGCGCTTTTAGAACTGAGCTGGCATCAGAGAAATCATTCTGCAGAGCAAGCCAAGTAAGGCCGCGATAAAGCGCGCCAGTATCTAGATAATCCCAGGTAGATCGCATAGCCACTGATTTTGAGGTGCTTGATTTACCCGAACCACTAGGGCCATCTATTGCTACAACTATGCCCATAATGACCCTTATTCTACGTTGCTTACAGCGTGAGGCTTTACCTAAATCTCATCTTCTTAAAAATCATTAACTAACCATTAACTTACAGAGTGAACGTTCCAGCCATCTTTCGTTAAGAACTCACTCAATCGCCCAATATCTTCTGGCGCAATTGCTAGCGTGATTACTGCAGTTAGTTGACCCGGTGAATGTTCCAGCGCGAGGTCTTCAATATTCACATCTGCTTTTGCGCAAGCATTGAAAAGTGATCCGAGCTGTCCAGGTCGGTCATCAATAACAATTGGCAGGTAGCTATATTCACGAGATTTGCCACCATGCTTGCCAGGAATCGCACTCTTTCCGGCCCTGCCCGCGGCCACAAGGGATTCCCATTTAGCGGGACCACTGGCAGCTGAAATAAGATCCGAAAGATCACTTTGTAGACTTATCAATAATGGCAATAAAGCCGCCTCGTTGGCAGCCAATATCTCGCCCCATAGCTTTGGATCCGAGCCCGCAATTCGAACTGTGTCTCTTAAGCCTCCCCCGGCAAGTGCCAAAGCTTCAGGGCTTGAATTGGAAAGTTGAGCCGCTAGAAGGGAGCTAATGGTTTGCGGAAGATGCGAAATCATCGCTACCCGTTGATCGTGATCCTGCGCGCTCATTTCAACCGGCTGTGCTCCGCATGCAGCGATAACCTCGAGCGCCATTGCTTTGGCCTCCGCTGAAGTTTCCGCTGTCGGAGTAAGAACCCAGGCGCGATCTAAGAAGAGATCGGCCCGAGCTGATACTGCCCCACTAACCTCACGTCCGGCCATCGGATGGGTGCCACAGAATCTGTACGCAAGCCCCTCTAATGTTGAAACCTCAACTATAGGTTTTGTCTTTACACTACCAATATCCATAAGTATCGCTTTAGGGTTGAGAGTTGCTTCACGCTCAATCGCGGTTTTGAAGGCTGAAGGCGGTGTCGCAATTATTACCAGGTCTGGGTTCTCAGATTTTCCAGATTTAACGAGATCGTTAGCCAGAAGTTCAGCTTTGGCATCAACATCTACGAATTGAACAGATGCCCCGGCAGCCTTTAAGGCAAGACCGATTGAGGTGCCAATTAGGCCAGCGCCTACTATCCGAACTGATTTGGATTTCACGAACCGCCCCTTACTGGGCTAAATCTTTGCGCAGAGCTGTAGCGCCATGAAGATAAATATGGCTAATTTCGGCCTTATTTTTATCACTTTCTACATGCATTAATACTCTAATTATCCGATGTAGCGCACCTGGAACATCGATCTCTACGGCGCATATCAAAGGAGTGCCGGCGAACCCAACATCGCGAGCTGCTGCTGCCGGGAAATCAGCGGTTAAATCTGGAGTTGCCGTCATCAGCACTGAGATCACATGATCAACTTCGAGGCCATTAGCTTTGAGCATTGCAGGCAAGAGCTCCCGCACGCCATCGCCTATAGCCACGCTTGAATTCACGCTCACCTGAGTAGCGCCTCGAATAGCTCTTAAAACCATGGTTAAGGGTACCTTGAACTACCCTTTTTTCGTTTTTAATAGAAACGTGTTTAACGTCAAATCTACTTAACGACTAATCTAGAAAACCGCTACAAATGTACAACTGCGAATCGGCAGCTTGAACGTCCGAAAATCCGTATTGTCGATAAAGACATATATACGAATAGTCCAACGCTCAAATGCCACCCAATTATCGATAAATATATACTTGCTACTGATTATTATCGATATATAGAGAAATAGATACTTACTAAATATATATAAATAGATTTGTTACTTTAGATCTAAAGCCTTCTGTATATTTAGTAACTCTTGCTCATTGAGGTCACGCCAGCGTCCCTCGGGGGTGTCGCCCAATGAGATCGGCCCGAAGTTAGTTCGGATCAATCGCAGGACCTCTACCCCGACAGCCTCCATTAGGCGGCGGATGATGTGATACCGGCCTTCGTGGATCTTTACTTCGATCCAGTTTGCCGATAGCTGCTTAAAGCTAAGTACCCGACCCATGCCATCTTCGAGCTCTACGCCCTTTAAAAGCACCTTATCTACCCCTGTTTCCAGGCGTCCTTCGAACTCAATAATGTAGGTCTTTTCGAGCCCAAATGACGGGTGGGTGGCACGAAACGTCAGATCACCATCATTGGTCAGCAGGATTAAGCCTTCAGAATCCTTATCCAGACGACCTACGTGGAATAAACGCTCTTTACGCAAATCAATAAAATCAGCCAGAGATGGTCGACCTTCAGGGTCATACATCGTTGACAGAACGCCTTTTGGTTTATGAAGTACTAAATAAGACTTAGTCAAAGATCGTTTGATTGTCTCACCATCAACTGCTACTTCATGGTTATCTGGGTCTATTTTGGCGCCTAGTTCACGGATTGGACGTCCATCGACGGTGACTCGACCATCAGCTATAAGTTCATCGGCACCACGGCGGCTGGTGATTCCCGCATCGGCAATTATTTTATTAAGGCGCATCTCGGCCATTTGGCTATCTCCTCGACAGTCAGGTTAAGGGCGTAAGAATACCGCCTCTCCCCTGTCTAGGACTAATTGGCCTGTCGAGGACTAATGACCTATCTGGGACTAATCGGTTAGAGAGTCAAGAATCTCATCGAGGCGATCTAGATCTGGCAGGTA
>CAZUWN010000043.1:5097-7553 GCA_964624105.1 uncultured Candidatus Planktophila sp.
TTCTCAACTGCTGCAGCACAATCTGGATGGCTATAGAAGCGCCATCCCCCGGCCACAGCGCGTAGTTCAAAGCCGCGACCCTCATATGAGGAGGACAGGTTTTCAAGAGCTGACACCACTTCATCAATCGTTACAACTAGCACTGAGGCCAAGGTCAGTTCGGTAACTGGCTCATCGACGACCATCAGGATCGCCTCGATTGAACGCTCAAGTTCTACATTAGACATTTTCGCCCTCGCTATCTTCTAAGACCACTGGAATATCAAACTCATCAGAGACTTCAACTTCGCCAGATTCGCTGCCGATCCAGCTGATCTGGAGCTCACCAAGGGCTGCAACCTGATCAAAGCGAAGCACGCCTTGGCGATATAGATCGAGCAAACTTAGGAATCGAGCAACAACGACCAGTGTGCTGCCGGCATCGGAAATCAGGCTGCGAAAACTCAAAGTTTTAGATCTACGTAAAGCCTCAACCACGCCTTTAGACTCCTCGGCCACACTTACGAGCGGCATATGAAGGTGTTCGATTGAAACTAAGGCGGGTGTCTTAGGCGTCAAAACGCGGTCGGCAATGGCGGCAAAGCGCTCTGCGCCGACTCCAATTAACACTTCAGGTAGCAGGGCCGAAAGGGCGGGATCTAGCGCCACAACGCGCGGGAAAGCCTTATCTTGCAGGGTTATGCGATCGCCAAAGGTTGCGGCAATTTCCTTAAATGCGCGGTACTGCAGCAAGCGAGCAAAGAGTAAATCGCGCGCTTCAAGCAGGGCTAAGTCTTCTTCGTCTTCAACTTCACCCGAAGGCAATAATCGGGCAGCCTTGAGATCAAGCAGGGTGGCAGCTACAACTAAGAATTCGGTTGCTTGATCAAGGCGCCAGCCTTCGCCGGAAAGTTCAAGAGCGCGAATGAAGGCGATGAATTCATCGGTTACCAGGCTCAAGGAAATTTCGGTGATGTCGAGCTTATGACGTGAGATCAGCTGTAGCAGGAGATCAAAGGGGCCATCGAAGTTGGCTAAATGGACGCTGAATTCGTTGCTCGGTGCGCTCGGCTCGATGGCATCAGATGCGACATCGATACCTGAACTATTAGTAACCGGCGTTTCCACGGGTGAACACTACTTGCTCGCGAGGCTATTTGATGCGTAGGCTCACGCACCTAAGCAGAAAGAGGTTTAACGCTTGAACGCTAAATCGACATTTGAAGAGGATGTGGCAACAACTGCCAACCTCTTGGGAAAGACACCTAAAAACTTTCGCGTGCCTCCTGCTCCGCAAGATGGCCTGCCTGCAAAAATAATTGCGCTCTTTAACCAAAAAGGTGGCGTTGGCAAGACGACTTCAACAATTAACTTAGGCGCAGCCCTCACCGAACTTGGACGCAAGGTTTTACTAGTCGACTTCGACCCTCAAGGTGGTTTATCTCTGGGTCTTGGCGTCAATGCCCACACTTTGCCGCTAGAGCAAACAGTTTATTTCGCGCTGATGGATCCAACTGCCGATGTTGATCAGATTATTTTAAAGTCATCAGTTCCGGGGCTCGATTTCTTACCGGCAAACCGTGACTTAGGTACAGCTGAAACCACATTAGGTGCTGAAATCGGTGGACAGCAATTCCTGAAGCGAACATTGAATTCTTTGAAAGATCGTTACGACGTTATCTTGATTGATTGCCAACCAACTATGGGTCAATTAACAATCAACGCACTCGTTGCAGCTGATGAAGTAATCGTTCCGTTGCAATGTGAGTACTTTGCTCTACACGGATTCATTGAACTTGAACGCAACTTAGACAAAGTTAAAAACTTCCTAAATCCAAATCTCAAATTAATTGGAATTCTGGCAACCATGTTTGATAAAAAAACCGTTCATAATCGCGAAGTTCTCACCACGATTATTGAGAAGTATCCCGATGATGTTTTTGAAACAATCATCGCTAAAACTATTCGTTTCCCAGAAACAACTGTGGTGGGCGAACCAATTACAACTTATGCCAGCTCATCAGGTGGAGCTGCTTCATACCGACGTTTAGCCCGTGAACTAATTGCCCGAGGAGGCGCCCGATGACCCGTAGAGCTAGCTTGCCTGGTGCCGATGAACTATTTCGCACTAACTCCCCTGCTTTAAGTGCTGTTCGTCAAAGCGCTCCAGAACCAGTTATTGAAGCGCCAAGTACTTCGGTCGCACCAACCCGCTCTTCGAGCAAAAAAGGTGTGCGATCAATTCCTCGTCGTCGCGTAACAAATGTTGAGAAATCACCAACAGGTCGCGAACGTCATGACGAAAAAATTACTATCTATCTTTCTTCTGATGAACTTTTCGACCTTGATCAGGCGCGACTAATGCTGCGCGGAGATCTAGGTTTAGCTGTTGACCGCGGCCGTATTGTTCGCGAATCTATCGCTGTGATCGTTGCTGATTTAGAAGCTAAAGGCGATCAGAGCATTCTTGCTCGTCG
>CAZUWN010000044.1:0-3042 GCA_964624105.1 uncultured Candidatus Planktophila sp.
AGTCAGTTATCGCAGAGAATCTAGTAAAGACCTATCGCAAAGGCGAAGTTAAAGCTCTAGATGGGTTATCGCTAGATGTTGAAGAAGGCACTGTTTTAGGCGTACTTGGGCCTAATGGTGCTGGCAAAACAACTACTGTGAGAATTCTCGCAACCTTGTTACAACCAGATTCAGGACATGCAACTGTTGCGGGTATCGATGTTATTAAGCATCCTGACAAAGTACGCGAACAAATTGGATTATCAGGTCAATATGCAGCCGTAGACGAAACCCTAACTGGGTGGGATAACTTGGTGATGTTTGGTCGGTTGTATCACTTAGGTCGTCAATCATCCATTGATCGTGCCAATGAATTACTAGAACGCTTTGATTTAACCGAAGCGGCACGTCGCCCCATCAAAACCTATTCAGGCGGAATGCGTCGCCGCCTTGATTTAGCTGCATCTCTAATCGTTAAGCCAAAGATCTTGTTCTTAGATGAACCAACAACTGGTCTAGATCCACGTGGTCGTCAGGACATGTGGGGAGTGATCCAAGAGTTAGTAAAAGGTGGTGTAACGCTTTTGCTGACAACTCAGTATTTAGAAGAGGCTGATCAATTGGCAGATGAGATCGCAGTGATTGATCGCGGAACTGTTATTGCCCGTGGTACTTCAGATTCATTGAAAAAGCAGGTTGGTGGCGAGCGTTTAGAGATAACTGTCGAGCCAGCAGATCTTGATAAGGTGAATGAGATTGTTGCAAAGATCAGTGGTCATGCGACCCACGTTGATCTGCGAACAGTTAGTGCGCCCGTGCTTCATGGATCAAAGGATCTTATGGAGGCTTTGCGAGCTATGGATGAAGCCAAGATTCATCCTTTGGATATTGGTTTAAAGCGCCCTTCTTTAGATGACGTATTTTTGTCACTCACAGGACATGTTGCAGAAGAGACAGTTGTAGAACCTATTGGCAAGAAGAAGAGAGGGGCTAAGAAATGAAAAGTGCGATTCATGATGCATTGGTCATCACAAAGCGCCAGCTTCTTCAATTAGCACGTGTGCCTGAACTTTTAGTTTTCTCAACTATTCAGCCAGTGATGTTCGTTTTAATGTTCCGCTATGTCTTTGGCGGATCAATAGATTCAGGTCAGCCTGGCGGATATGTGCAGCTTTTGATGCCTGGAATCTTCGTTCAAACCGTTGCCTTTACCTTGGCTTCAACGGCAATCGGGCTAGCAGAGGATATGAAGAAGGGTTTGATCGATCGCTTTAGATCTCTGCCTATCTCTCGTGGTGCGGTAATCATTGGTCGTACATTTGGCGATGCTCTTCTTAATATTTTGGTTCTAGCTGTGATGGCACTTGCTGGCTACGCCGTTGGATGGCGTCCAACCTCAGGAATTGTGCAGACAACCCTTGCCTTCGTGTTTCTCTTTATGTTTGGTTACGCACTTTCCTGGATTGGAATCTTGGTTGGTCTCTCAGTGAAAGAAGCCCGCACCGTCCAAAGCGTTGGTTTCTTAGTTACCTTCCCTTTGACCTTCTTATCTAATGCTTTTGCACCAACAACTGGAATGCCAAGAGCGCTGCAGTACTTTGCAGAGTGGAACCCAGTGTCAACCATGGTGGCTGCCTGCCGTCAGTTGTTCGGTCTAAAAAATGAGTTTGGTGCGACAGCTAACTCTTGGCCAAGCCAACACCCGCTTGAGACTTCACTTTTGTATATGGTGGTTTTGATGGCGATCTTTATCCCGTTGAGTATTAGAAGATATAAAAACTACTCAAACTGATTAAGCGAAAAACTCAGCGCCAAGAATTTCAACTGAAATAGTCTTGCCATTAGGCAAGGTGTAAGAAACTTTGTCGCCAATTTTTGCGCCAAGGACTGCTGAACCAAGTGGTGATTTTTCGCTATAGACATCTAAATCATCAGTAGCGATTTCGCGCGAACCAAGTAAGAATCTCATTTCATCATCGGCAACGATGGCACTTACAACCATGCCAGCACCAACTACGCCATCAGCACTTGCCGGAGGCGCACCAATAGTTGCGTTTTCTAACATCTGCTTTAGTTGGCGAATACGTGCTTCGATCTTGCCTTGTTCATCGCGTGCAGCGTGGTAGCCGCCATTTTCCTTTAAATCACCTTCGGCGCGAGCAGCTTCGATCTTCTTAATAACTTCAGTGCGACCTTCAGTTTCGAGGTTGGCGAGTTCAGCAGCTAAGCGATCAGCTGCTTCTTGCGTTAACCAGGTCTGTGAACTCATAAGGGGAAAGGGTAGTGCAGTTTAAAGACAGCGTAAAACGGTGGCAGTAGCGGCCAAATTACGCGTAGGAATGGTGGTGGTGCGATCGATATAGCCCTGGCCCGCAGGAATCACATCATCGATTTGGCCAACAATTAACTTGTCAAAATCACGAGCTACCAGAGTGCAAGTTAGTTCACGGTTTTCATCACGACGGGTAGCTTCAAAACGAATTTCGGTATTGCGATCATCGGTAACTGTGAATGAAATCAATCTAAAGGATATTTCTGGGCGAGCATGATGTAACCCGGCCCAAAGTAACCAGACCAAGCCAACTACCAAGATCACGGCAGCGACTGGGCGCCAACGAGAAGCTGGCTTTATGCCATACCGATCGTTGTAGTCGAAGTCATTAGCCATAAGAGTATTCTCTCTTATTAATCAGTAAGATCAAGTCCTAACGATCTGCAAAGGAATAGTTATGAAAGATGTAGAAATTGGTGCAGCTGGCTCATTAACTATGATCGTTTTATGTACCGCCATGGTATTTCTAATGCGCAGCTTCTATAAGCGCTATACCCGTATGCAAAAGCGTAGCGAGGACGAAACGAATTAAACTGTACGAACGCATTCTGGCTGGTCTAGGAGTTGCGCTTATGGCCGGAGCATTTATCGGGCTAGGAAATTGGCAGTTAGATCGTGCGCAAGAATTAAAAGCATCTACTCGAACTGTTGTAACCGTTACAGAACCTGTTGAACTGACATCGCTTGCACAACCTCGCGTAACTATTGATGCGAGAAATTTCTTAAAAAAT
>CAZUWN010000044.1:3142-5938 GCA_964624105.1 uncultured Candidatus Planktophila sp.
CTTTTAACTAAGGCGGGCCTATCTAACTTTGATCTATACGACGGATTCATCTTGGCCAATAGCGAAGTAGTAGATGGCGCCAAGATCGATCGCACCCGCCTTGAAATTTCAGTTGATAATTCCAAGGTGCCTGGCTACTACTGGCAGCACATCTCTTATGTCTTCATCTGGTGGCTCATGGCCGCTTTGGTGCTTTACCTTCCCTTCTATCGTCGTAGAGTTACCTCATGACCTCAGGTACATCAATGTCCGGCGTAGTTAAGCGCTTTCGAACCATGGCGATTTTGGCCGGAATCATGTCGCTCTTGCTCTGGTTTGTTGATCTGCCAGTGGCCTACTTATTCGACAACGAGAGCTGGAAAGCCAAAGTTGATTGGATTCCCTTTATCCATGGCTGGGTCTATGCCGTATATGTTTTGACCGCAATTCAATTTGCGAGCAAAGCTAAATGGCCAGTTATGAAGATGCTCGGTTTAATTTTGGCCGGAACTCTGCCAGTTGCTTCGCTAATTATGGAGCGAAAAGTTGTATCGCAGTATTCGTAATTTCATAAAATCGCTGCTCTATCCGATCTATGAATATCGGCTAGTACGAGCTTTAGATTTCAGCCAAACCCCGCATCACGTTGGTGTAATCCTCGATGGCAATCGTCGCTTTGCTAAAGCGAACTCTGAAAGCTTAGGCGGATCAACTCCTGCCCATGGCCACCGAGCTGGTGCAAATAAGATCGTGGAGTTCTTGGGCTGGTGCGAAGAAGCTGAAGTAAAAGTCGTAACGCTATGGCTGCTTTCAACCGATAATTTCAAACGAACCGATGAAGAATTAACTGCGCTACTAGAAATCATCGGCAATACCATCGATGAGCTTTCAGCAACTGGTCGCTGGAATATTAAAGCGGTTGGCGCCTTGGATTTATTGCCCGAATGGCTGGCCACCAAGCTAGCCTCACTTAAACCAATTCGCAGTGATGGCTTAGAAGTAAACGTGGCAATTAGCTATGGCGGCCGTCGCGAAATTGTTGATGCAGTCAAGAGTTACTTATCTGCTGAAAAAATTCAGGGCCACGATTTATCAGCTGCGGCTGAAAATATCTCAGCCGATGAGATTGCTAAATATCTCTACACCGCCGGCCAACCTGACCCCGAGTTATTAATTAGAACATCAGGCGAACAACGTCTTGGTGGCTTCTTACTGTGGCAAAGTGCGCAATCTGAATATTATTTCTGCGAAGCTTATTGGCCAGATTTCCGTCGAGTCGATTTCTTAAGAGCTCTTCGTTCTTACTCAACCCGTCATCGTAGGTTGGGCAAGTAAAGGCGAGTTAATTCAAGATTGGCTAGCGGTAAATAAGTCATTTAGATTTAACTTCTCTTGACCGCGTGTCGAAAGCAAATTGTTAATCAGCAGTTCTAGCGTTTGCACATCGCCTATAACAACTAAATATGACCTCTAATTAATCACTGATTGCGGGGAATTTCTTGAGCGCTGCGGATAGAAAAACTTATGTCCTAGATACCAGCGTTCTGCTCGCCGATCCGGCGGCCTTAGGCCGATTTGCTGAACATGAGGTCATCATTCCCGTGGCGGTAATTGGTGAACTAGAAACAAAGCGCGACCACCCAGAATTGGGCTATTTTGCGCGTGCAGCACTGCGATATTTAGATGATTTACGAATTACCCATGGCCGCCTAGATCGTCCACTAAAGATCACTCCTGAAGGCGGCACCCTTTCCGTCGAACTCAACCACACCGATTTGAGTTCACTGCCTCACGGCTTCTTGCGCGATGGCACTAACGATTCGCGCATTTTGGCGATCGCTAAGAATTTAATGTCAGATGGCAAGAAAGTTGTATTAGTTACTAAAGATTTGCCACTTCGAGTTAAGGCATCGGCCGTTGGCGTCGAGGCCGAGGAATATCGCGCCGAGACAGTTTCCAACAGTGGCTGGACTGGCATCGAAGAGATCGATGTCGGCCACCAAATAATCGATGACCTCTATGCCACTGATCGTGCCGACCATGAAGTCGCCCACCAACTGCCAGTTCATACCGGCATCGTTTTGCATTCCGAAAAGGGCAGCGCCTTAGCCCGCGTTACCGTCGATAAACAATTGCAATTAGTTCGGGGCGATCGCAGCGCCTTTGGTCTGCATGGTCGCAGCGCCGAACAAAGAATTGCCCTCGATCTTTTACTCGACCCAGATATCGGCATCGTCTCACTCGGTGGTCGCGCCGGAACTGGCAAGAGCGCGCTAGCTCTTTGCGCCGGACTCGAAGCGGTTATGGAAAAGCGGTTACATAAGAAGGTAGTAATTTTCCGCCCGCTCTATCCAGTTGGCGGTCAAGAGCTGGGCTACCTGCCAGGTAGCGAAGGCGAAAAAATGTCACCGTGGGCCCAAGCCGTTTTCGATACTTTGGGTGCGCTAGTTAGCCAACAAGTCATCGATGAAATTCTGGACCGCGGGCTAATCGAAGTTCTGCCGCTAACTCACATTCGCGGCCGCTCGCTGCACGACTCTTTTGTCATTGTCGATGAAGCCCAGTCGCTCGAACGCGGAGTTCTGCTCACCGTGCTCTCGCGCATCGGCCAATCTTCGCGAGTGATTCTGACCCACGACGTTGCCCAACGCGATAACTTGCGAGTTGGCCGGCACGATGGCGTCGTTGCCGTGGTCGAAACTTTGAAGGGCCACCCGCTCTTCGCCCACGTGACCCTGACTCGATCAGAGCGCTCTCCGATTGCCGCCCTGGTTACCGAGCTTCTCGAAGGCCCAATTCCTAGCTAGTCAGCTGTCG
>CAZUWN010000044.1:6038-7552 GCA_964624105.1 uncultured Candidatus Planktophila sp.
AGGCTCTAAAAAGAGCCCTCTTTTAATGTCACACTCACATTTCGGACATTTCGGACTTCCGCCTAGGTGACCTGCACTTTTACAACTGTGCCCTATCTGTCAATCCTTAGAATTTGCGACTCACGCGTATTTAAATTTGCCGATGTCAGTGCGCCTTGCCAGTCTAAACCCTGTTACTCACCCGACCAGGTGAGATTTATAGGATAAGGAAAGGAGTCACCGTGGGTTTACATTTGAACTCTTCCCGTCGCGCAGTTGCGATCTGGACAACTGTGGCTGCCTTCTTAGGTTTTGCGATCCTGTCGCCAAGTGCCTACGGCCTTGAGTTTCCCGCTACGACCTCACTGACCTTGCCGTCTGATGTGGTCGATAGCCAAACTGGCGAGGTTTACTTAACTTCCAAGCTTGATCCAGAAATTGCCCCAATCGAAGCTGCTCTCTTTAGCGAGCTTTCTTCATCAGCCACAGTTTCGGCTTCGGCGATGTCTTTGGTTTCCTCAGCAAGTGCCAGCGTTGAACTAGCCCGCACCCCCGATGGCGCTCGCGAAGTTGCCAAGGTATTGATGGAAGATAAATTTGGCTGGGGCGAAAAGCAGTACGCCTGCCTAGATGACCTTTGGATAAAAGAGAGCCACTGGAACTATCGAGCCAGTAATAAGCGCACAGGTGCTCACGGAATTCCGCAAGCCTTGCCTGCCACCAAGATGGACTCTGCCGGAACTGACTGGCGCACCAACCCAGTAACTCAGATTTCTTGGGGCCTTCGCTATATCGAAGTTCGATATGACACCCCATGCAAAGCTTGGGCTAAATTCAAGCGCTCTAACTGGTACTAAGCCGCACTAGTTTATTTTTAGCTTGAGGACTTATTAATTAGTTCTTCGGTCCCATGCCAATTGTGATTGGCTTTGAAGTCTCGGCAAAGAAATCGCCACCCTTATCGTCGACCACAATGAAGGCCGGGAAATCTACAACATCGATTTTCCAAACAGCTTCCATGCCGAGTTCGGCGAAATCTAAAACTTCAACTTTCTTAATGCAATCTTGAGCCAAGCGAGCAGCCGGGCCACCGATCGAACCAAGATAGAAACCACCGTGGGTCTTACAAGAATCGGTTACCGCCTTTGAGCGATTTCCTTTAGCCAACATAATCTTTGAGCCACCGCGGCTTTGGAAATATTCAACGTAGGAATCCATGCGACCGGCAGTTGTTGGACCGAAGGAACCGGACGCGTAACCTGCGGGAGTCTTAGCTGGGCCAGCGTAATAAACCGCGAAATCACGCAAGTAATCTGGCATTGGTGCGCCGGCATCCATCATCTCTTTGATCTTGGCATGGGCAAGATCGCGCGCCACAACCAAAGTGCCGGTTAGCGAGATGCGAGTCTTAAGTGGGTGCTTGGAAAGTTCAGCCAAGACGTTTTCCATTGGTTGATTCAAATTAATATTTACCACGCCATCATTTAGATGTTCATCGGTGGTCTCGGGCAAGAAGTGGGCTGGCTCGCGCTCTA
>CAZUWN010000045.1:0-7478 GCA_964624105.1 uncultured Candidatus Planktophila sp.
TACAAGTTGATTATCCAAATAATGCTGAGCTAATCACTCGCGCTGCGTTAACTATTTCGCGCCGCGGTGAGGACTAACGTGGGACACATTGATGTAAATGCAGTTGAATTCTCACTTTCAGACGGTCGAGTATTGCTAAGCGATGTAAGTTTTCGCGTTGGCGATGGCGCCAAAGTTGCGCTAGTTGGCGCTAATGGTTCGGGTAAAACAACTTTAATCCGCATGATCTGTGGTGACATCTCACCAGATTCAGGGCAGGTAGCGATCTCTGGTGGTCTAGGCGTCATGCGTCAGTTCATTGGTTCAGTTCGCGATGAATCAACTGTGCGCGATTTACTTATTTCAGTCGCACCTAAACGTATCCAGGATGCGGCAGAGCGAGTGAAAACAACTGAAGAGTTAATGAATACGCGTAATACGGAAAAAGATCAGATGTCATATGCCCAAGCAATCATTGATTGGGGCGATGCCGGTGGATATGACTTCGAAGTTATCTGGGATGTTTGTTGCACCGAAGCACTTGGTAAATCATTTGACGATGTAGCCGAACGAAAAGTGAACACCCTATCTGGGGGAGAGCAGAAGAAGGTTGTTCTGCGTGCGCTTCTTGAAGGTCCTGATGAAGTTCTGTTACTTGATGAGCCAGATAACTATTTAGATGTGCCATCAAAGCGCTGGCTTGAAGAAGTTATTACTGGAACGAAGAAAACTGTTTTATTTGTGAGCCACGATCGCGAGCTACTAGATAACGTAGCGAATCGTATTGTGACACTAGAGCAAGGCGTTAGCGGAAATACCACGTGGGTACATGGTGGCAAGTTCTCAACTTGGCATGAAGCTCGCGTTGCTCGCAATAAGCGCTTTGCAGAACTGCTGCTGCGCTGGCAACAAGAACATCAGCGCCTAAAAGATTTAGTTCGCACGCTACAAGTGCAAGCAGCGATAAGCCCTGATATGGCAAATAAATATCATGCAATGCAAACTCGCCTACGTAAATTCGAAGAAGCTGGCGCACCTGAAGCACCGCCAATTGAGCAAGATGTGAAAGTTGGATTACGTGGTGGTCGTACTGGCCTGCGAGCGTTAACTTTTGAAAATTTAGCGCTAGATAACTTAACTGAGCCATTTAATTTCGAAGTTTTCTTTGGCGACCGCGTTGCTGTGTTAGGAAAGAACGGCACTGGCAAGTCACACTTCTTGCGCATGATTTCCGGCGATGAAACCGTTAAATACACCGGTAATTGGAAACTTGGTGCTCGCGTTGATGTTGGTTACTTTGCCCAAACTCATGCGCATCCAGAATTTGAAAGTAAAACTCTGCTTGAGATTCTCTGGCAAGAACATTCACTTCAGTTAGGGCCAGCCAAGAGCGTGCTGCGAAAGTATGAAATTGATGGCCAAGCTGAACAAAAGTTTTCTTCCCTTTCAGGTGGGCAACAAGCGCGCTTCCAAGTTCTATTACTTGAGCTAATGGGTTCCACCGCGCTGCTACTTGATGAGCCAACGGACAACCTCGATTTAGCATCGGCGGAAAGTTTGGAAGCAGCCCTTAATCGCTACGAAGGCACAGTCATGGCCGTGACTCACGATCGTTGGTTCACCAGAGGCTTCACGAGGTTCCTTGTTTTCGGAGCAAATGGTCGGGTTTACGAGAGCCCTGAGCCCGTATTCGACCATTAGTTCACGCTCATTTTGACCCAGCCCGAGCGTGGCGGTAGCCTTACCCCTCTAGATCAAGCCCGCCGCGAGGTGGACTTTCTAAGCAAGAACTAACTAAGAACTAAGAAGAAGGTAGGCAATAGCGTGCGTACATATAGTCCAAAGCCTGGCGATGTAGTGCGAAAGTGGCATGTCATCGACGCCCAAGATGTTGTATTGGGTCGCTTGGCAACTCATGCTGCTGCACTTCTACGCGGAAAGCACAAAGCAACATTCGCTCCACACATGGACATGGGTGACTTTGTAATTGTTATCAACGCGGAAAAAATTGCGCTATCTGGTTCAAAGACCACACAAAAGTTTGCACATCACCACTCAGGTTTCCCAGGCGGTTTAACTTCAACTGTTTACGGCGACTTGATGGAGAAGCACCCAACCCGCGCTGTTGAAAAGGCAATCAAGGGAATGATTCCTAAGAACCGTCTTGGCCGCGATGTTGCATCAAAGCTAAAAGTTTATGCGGGCCCAAATCACCCACATGCTGCACAAGCTCCAACTCCATATGTTTTCGAGCAAGTTTCACAGATCATTAAGTAATCGATAGAAAAAGGGAATAGAAAATACATGTCTGAAAATACAACTATCGAACTTGATGAAGCACAAGAGCTAACTACTTATTCATCATCATCTCCAGCTGCAGCGACAAACCGCCCAGCAATTAAAGCTCCAGGTGGCGGCACAGGTCGTCGTAAGGAAGCTGTTGCTCGCGTTCGCTTAGTTCCTGGTTCAGGCAAGTGGGTCGTTAACGGAAAGACTCTTGAGAATTACTTCCCAAATAAAGTTCACCAACAATTAGTTTCAGAGCCATTCCGCACTGTTGGTGCTGAAAATGCTTACGACGTTGTTGCTCGCATCAACGGTGGTGGAGTTTCAGGTCAAGCTGGCGCACTTCGTCTTGGTGTTGCACGCGCGCTAAATCAGATTGATGAAGAAGCTAACCGCCCAGCTCTTAAGAAGGCTGGCTTCCTTAAGCGCGATGCTCGTGTTATCGAACGCAAGAAGTACGGCCTAAAGAAGGCTCGTAAGCGTTCTCAATACAGCAAGCGCTAATACACTTTCACCGATTTACTCGGTAGCTATCTCGGCAGGAGGAGGACTTTTTGTCACTCTTTGGAACCGACGGCATTCGTGGTTTAGCAAACGTTGATCTAACTGCTGAATTAGCCCTTGATGTAGCTGTAGCTGCTGCACATATTCTCGTAGAAAATTCCAATGAACGTCCGCGTGCAATCGTGGGCCAAGATTCGCGGGCATCCGGTGAATTTCTAGAAGCTGCAGTTGTTGCGGGATTAACCAGTGCCGGTGTTGATGTTTATCGCGTCGGTATTGTGCCAACTCCAGCAGTTGCTTACTTAGTTGCCAGCACTGGGGCAGATCTCGGCGTAATGATCAGCGCATCGCATAATCCAATGCCAGATAACGGCATTAAGTTATTTCAACGTGGTGGCGAAAAATTAGCCGATGATGTCGAAGCGCTTGTAGAGGCCCGCATTGGCGAACCATGGCAACGTCCGACTGGCGCAGCTGTTGGACGCGTAATTAATGATGATCAATTAGTTAATAAATACATTGAACATTTACTTTCTACCATTGATGTTTCGCTCTCGGGCCTAAAAGTTGTGGTTGATTGTGCAAATGGTGCTTCATCCTTTACCGCACCGGTTGCGCTTTCTCGCGCAGGTGCTGAAGTTATTGCCATTGCTAATACTCCTGATGGCTGGAATATTAATGATGGCGTTGGTTCAACTCATTTAGATTATTTGCGCAACGCTGTGCTTAAGAATGGCGCTGATGTTGGTATTGCCCACGATGGCGATGCTGATCGTTGTTTGGCAATTGATGCAACTGGCGCTGAAATTGATGGCGATGTAATTATGGCGATTTTAGCTAAAGGCTTTAAGGCCCAAGGAAAGTTAAAAGCGAACACGATTGTCGGCACTGTAATGAGCAATCTTGGTTTTATGCACGCAATGGCTGAATCAGGTATTGAAGTAGTGACAACTGCAGTTGGCGATCGCTATGTATTAGAGGCAATGCTGCAATCAGATTTCAATTTAGGTGGCGAGCAATCCGGCCACGTAATCATGCGCGATCACGCAAATACTGGCGATGGCTTACTAACAGCGCTGCAACTATTGGCTGAAGTAAAACGCTCTGGCCAAACCCTGCAAGAGCTTTCGCGCGTAATGGTGCGATTCCCGCAAGTATTAATAAATGTTAAGAATGTGGCTAAAGAACGCCTGGCTAGTTCTACTGCAATCGCTGATGCAGTTAAAGCAGCCGAAACTGAACTTGGTTCAAATGGTCGCGTATTGCTACGTGCATCAGGTACCGAACCTTTAGTGCGCGTTATGGTCGAAGCACAGAGCGACGCAGTTGCCCAAGATGTGGCGACCAAGCTGGCCCAAGTTGTCGAAACTGAATTGAAATAATTTCATGTGCGGCATCGTTGGCTACACCGGTAAGAACTCGGCAATCACTCCGCTAATTGAAGGATTGCGTCGCCTGGAATATCGCGGTTATGACTCTGCCGGAATCGCACTTGGTACTAGTGGCAAATTATTTATTGAAAAGCGCGCCGGCAAGTTGGGCAATTTAGAGAGCTCGCTTGGCGACCAACTACCTTCGGCTACTTCTGGAATTGGTCATACTCGTTGGGCTACCCATGGTGGGCCAACCGATAACAATGCCCACCCACATGTAGATAACGAAGGCAAGTTAGCTGTTATTCATAATGGCATCATCGAAAATTACAATCAATTAAAAGCAGAGCTGCAAGCCAAGGGCCATAAGTTTCATTCGGATACTGATACCGAATCAGTGGCTCACTTATTAAGTGATCTGCGTAAAGAATTCAATGGAGATCTGCCAGCTGCCATGCGCGAGGCTGTTAAAACTTTGCGTGGTTCTTTCACGCTGCTCGCAGTGCACGCAGATAACCCAGGGGTAATTGTTGGCGTGCGTCGTAATTCGCCACTGGTATTAGGTGTCGGCGATAACGAATATTTCTTAGCTTCCGATGTGGCAGCTTTTATTGAATACACCAAGCGGGCAGTTGAACTTGGCCAAGATGAAATTGTAGTTATTACACCTACTGGTTTTGAGATCACCGACCTTGAGGGCAATGCTCAAACTCCGCGTGAGTACCAAGTTACTTGGGATGCTGAAGCTGCGCAAAAAGGTGGCTTTAACCACTTCATGCTCAAAGAAATCTTCGAGCAACCTAAAGCAGTTGCCGATACTTTAATTGGCCGTCTAACTGATAACAATCAGATCGAACTTGATGAGCTAAAGATGAGTGATGAAGAAATTCGCGCACTTAAAAAGATTGTCGTTATTGCTTGTGGCACTGCTTATCACGCTGGCATGATCGCAAAATATGCCATTGAAAAATGGGCCAAGATTTCGGTTGAAGTCGAAATCGCCAGCGAGTATCGCTATCGCGATCCGATCATTGATTCGCAAACTTTAGTGATTGCGATATCGCAATCAGGTGAAACTATGGATACTTTGATGGCACTTCGTCACGCTAAAGCAGCTGGCGCTCGAGTCTTAGCAATCTGTAATACCAATAGTTCAACGATTCCCCGCGAATCAGATGCGGTTCTTTATACCCATGCTGGGCCAGAAATTGCCGTGGCATCCACAAAAGCATTTTTAACTCAAGTTGTGGCCGTATATTTAATTGGTCTGCATTTAGCGCAAGTTCGTAAAGAACTAACTGATCTCGAAGTAGCTGAGCTATATAACGAACTACTGGCGCTACCGGCAAAAATTGAAGCAATTCTGGAAACAGTAGAGCCGCTGCGAGCTCTTACTCGTACCTTTGCTAAGAGCTCATCCGTTTTATTCTTAGGCCGTAACGTTGGTTTCCCAGCCGCTTTAGAAGGTGCACTTAAACTTAAAGAGCTTGCTTACATGCATGCTGAAGGTTTCGCAGGTGGCGAGCTAAAGCATGGCCCGATTGCGTTAATTGAAGAAGGCACTCCAGTAATTGCAATTGTTCCTGCCGGACACGAGCATTCACTCGATGAGAAAATGTTGAGCAATATTCAAGAAGTTAAAGCACGTGGTGCCCAAGTAATTGTGATTGCCGAAGAAGGCGCTGAAGTTACTGGCGCTACGCATGTGATTCGAATTCCAGTTGCACCCGCACTGTTCCAGCCAGTTTTAGCAACTGTGCCGCTGCAAGTATTCGCTTACGAAATGGCGATTGCCCGGGGCAATGATGTGGATCAACCTCGCAATCTAGCTAAGTCGGTTACGGTCGAATAATGCTCAAATTGAAAGCCAACCAACGCGAAGAGTTAAGTCGCTCATTCTCTTGGGCAGCTTTTGCTACCTCTGGATTCCTATTCGTTACCTATCAAGTGGTTACTGCAGGTTGGCTAATTACCATCGATGACAAGATCGCTACCTTTGATAGATATCTTTTTCCAGATTGGGTCTATTTCATTTTGCGCCGCATCGATGATTTAGGGCTTCGTGGACTAAGTGCAGTAGCCATCTTGTTGCTTTCGGCCTATCTGTGGCGCAGGTTTAATACCTATCGTCCGATTCTGCTTTCGGTCGTAGCGTTACTTGCGCTAAACGGTGTAGTTGGAGTTTTCAAATTGGCTATTGGTCGCACTAAGCCGCGCCTGAATATGGATATTCTAAATTTTGGTGGCATGTCATTTCCAAGTGGCCATATTTCAAATGCGGTTTTAATCTGGGGACTATTTGCATATTTGGTTTACCGATATTTATGGAGCGAGCCAGAGAGTGCAAAGTATTTAATTACGATTGTGTCATCTGTAACGACTGCGATTATGGTCGTCTCGCTTTATCGAAACACGCATTGGTTCTCAGACTTACTTGGTGGGATTTTCCTCGGTGGAGCACTCTTAATTGCAGTAACCGCTCTTGACCGAATCATTCCTTCGCGCAAGGATCAAGCATGATCGATGGCGTAGGAATCGATGTGGTTGATATCGCAAGATTTTCCGAAGCGCTCGAGCGCACCTCGGGTCTGAAAGAACGTCTCTTCACGGTTGCTGAACAAAGTAAACCAATAGCTTCATTGGCCGCACGCTTTGCTGCTAAAGAGGCGCTAGCCAAAGCTCTTAGCGCTGGCAAAGGTTTGCCGTGGCATGATGCCGAAGTGATCAACTTAGAAAGCGGAAAGCCAGCGTTTTTATTCCGCGGTGAAATCGCCGATTTAGTTGATGGCGCTAATGTGCATTTGTCTCTCTCGCACGATGCCGGTATCGCTTCTGCTTTTGTTATTGTGGAGCGCTAATGAGTAATCGAGCCGAAGCGATAATTGATTTAACGGCAATTGCTGCAAATGTTAAGAAATTAAAAGCCACAGCTGGCACTGATTTGATGGCAGTCGTTAAAGCAGATGCTTATGGCCATGGTTTAGTGCCAATAGCCAAAACCGCAATTAGTGCCGGTGCCTCCTGGCTTGGTGTTGCTTTGGTTGAAGAAGCACACGCACTGCGCGCAGCTGGCATTACAGCGCCAATTCTGGCTTGGTTAGTTCCACCTGGATCAGATTATGCAGCGGCCATCGATGCTCAAATTGATTTAGCAGTCCCGTCGCTAGCTATTTTTAAAGAGATTGTGGCAACTGGTAAGCGCGCTCGTATTCATATCGAAGTAGATACCGGTATGACTCGTGGTGGATTTCTAGAAGAGTGGTCAGAGTTTCTAAAATCAGATTTCAGTAAAGTCGAAGTGGTCGGAATCTTTTCTCATTTTGCTCGCGCAGATGA
>CAZUWN010000046.1:0-7405 GCA_964624105.1 uncultured Candidatus Planktophila sp.
ATTGGAGTTTTGCTAACTCGCTTAGGTGCACACGAATCAGTACTTGCTTGGGAAGAACGTCGCATGCGTCGTGAAGTTCGCGCCACTGCAAATCGTTTAGCAAACTTCGACGATGCAAACTTGCGTCGATCTGCTCGCGCTGCTGTTGCGGCCTCTGCTCGAGTTGCTCGAGCCATGGAAATTTTGGGGCCAGAAATTCCAGATCATTTGAAAGAAGCCGGCGAACTGCGGATTCAACATGGCCAAGCCAGCCTCGAAGAGCTGGGTTCACTAGCTGTCCCGCCAATGACTAAAGATGCAATTGCTGGCCGCATTCGTCGCCTATTGGCAATGGCTGATAAGCGCGCTTCAGATCTGGGAATTCCAGATACCGAGGCTGGTCTTTCACCAGATCTTCTAAATTAACCAAGGATTCATTTAGTTGAGCGTGCCTGCGAGGGCTAGCACAGCCCATGTAACTAAGTAGTAGGAAACCTTTTTGATAGGGTTAGGGCGTACCCCAGCGCTGTGGTGAGTTAAGAAATTTCTTCTGATCTGAAGAATTCACGCACTAGAAGCGAGGTTTACCGTGATTAATGTTGGAATCAATGGCTTTGGCCGCATCGGACGTAACTTTTTCCGCGCCGCACTGACTAATCCAAATATCAATATCGTCGGCATTAACGATCTAACCGACAATGCAACTTTGGCCCACCTTTTGAAGTACGACTCAATCTTGGGTCGCCTGGGTCTAGAAGTTACACATACTGAAGACACCATCACAGTTGGTGGTAAGACCATCAAAGTTTTCGCAGAGCGCGACCCAGCAAATCTTCCATGGGCTGCAGTTGGCGCAACCGTAGTTGTTGAATCAACTGGTATTTTCACAAAGGCTGCCGATGCTGGAAAGCACATCACAGCAGGGGCTAAGAAAGTAATCATTTCAGCACCTGCAACAGATGAAGACATCACAATCGTGATGGGTGTTAACCATGAGAAATACGATGCTGCAAATCATCACATTATTTCAAACGCATCATGCACAACTAACTGCTTAGCTCCAATGGCTAAGGTGCTAAATGACAACTGGGGCATCGTTAAGGGTCTGATGACCACAATTCATGCTTACACAAATGACCAAGTTATTTTGGACTTCCCACATAAGGATCTTCGTCGTTCACGCGCCGCAGCAACAAACATGATCCCAACTTCAACCGGTGCGGCCAAGGCAATTTCTTTGGTATTGCCAGAGTTAAAGGGCAAGCTCGATGGTTACGCAATGCGCGTTCCAGTTCCAACTGGTTCAGCAACTGACTTAACTGTTGAACTAGCTAAGGAAGCAACAGCCGCAGAGATCAATGCCGCCATGAAAGCGGCAGCAAATGGCGCGCTAAAGGGTTACCTGACTTACACCGAAGATCCAATTGTTTCTTCAGATATCGTCACTGATCCTTCATCATGTATTTTCGATTCAGGTCTGACTAAGGTAATTGGTAACCAGGTAAAGGTTGTTGGTTGGTATGACAACGAGTGGGGTTACTCAAACCGTCTAGTAGACCTAATTTCGTACGTAGGTAAGACTCTCTAAAACTGATGGCGCATCTCGAAGAGCTAGAAGTCAAAGGAAAGCGCGTATTCCTACGCTGTGATCTCAATGTCCCATTGAAAGATGGCGTCATTAAAGATGATGGTCGTATCCGGGCATCGCTTCCGACGATTCAATATTTGTTAGATCAAGGCGCATCGCTAGTAATAGCGGCGCACCTTGGTCGACCAAAGGGTGAAGCAAAACCTGAACTTTCGCTAGCTCCAGTAGCTGCGCGATTAGGCGAGCTGCTCGGGATGCCAATTAAATTTGCCACTGAAGTAATTGGTCCGGAAGTAACTGCAGCTGCTAACTCACTTATTCCAGGTGAGATTTTATTGTTAGAAAATATTAGATTCAGCGCAGCAGAGACCAGTAAAGAAGAGAGCGAGCGCGCAGCCTTAGCTAGCGAACTCGCAAAACTTGCCAATGCTTATGTCGGCGATGGTTTCGGCGCAGTTCACCGTAAGCACGCCTCGGTCTATGACTTACCTAAATTATTGCCTAACGCAGCTGGCTACTTAGTTAGCGCTGAAGTTGAAGTGCTAAAGAAGTTAACTCAGAACCCAGATCGTCCATATGGAGTCGTGCTAGGCGGCGCCAAGGTTTCCGACAAGATTGGTGTAATCGCTAACTTGCTCGAAAAAGTAAATGTCATCGCAATCGGTGGCGGCATGCTCTTCACATTTTTGGCAGCACAAGGAAAAGAAATTGGTACTTCACTAGTTGAAGTTGATTTAATTCCAACTGTCAAAGAGTTACTTGAGCGGGCAAAGGCCAATGGCGTTGAGCTATTACTGCCTACCGATATTTTGGTGGCACCAGCTTTTGCCGCAGATTCACCAGCAACGTTAGTAAGTGCTGATGCAATTCCGGCGGATCAAATGGGTCTAGATATTGGACCTGAAACAGCGGCCGCTTTTGCGAAAGCAATTACTGGTTGTAAAACTGTTTTCTGGAATGGCCCAATGGGCGTATTTGAGTTCGCCGCATTTTCAGGCGGCACTAAAGAAGTTGCCAGCGCGCTTACAAAAGTCTCTGGGCTATGCGTTGTAGGCGGGGGAGACTCAGCCGCTGCCGTCCGTGCACTAGGTTTTGCCGATAGCGATTTTGGATATATCTCAACTGGCGGTGGCGCCTCACTTGAGTATCTCGAAGGCAAGGAACTTCCTGGCCTTGTTGCACTTGGTATTTAAGTATCTAGGTGTTGAAGTAATTAAGCTCAAGCAATCTAATTCGAAAGAGGATAAAAATGCGTAAGCCACTAATGGCCGGTAACTGGAAAATGAACCTCAATCATCTTGAGGCAATTGCAGTTGCTCAGAAGTTGGTTTATAGCCTCGACGATAAAGATTATGACGCAGTTGATGTCGCGATCATTCCGCCATTTACTGATATTCGTTCAATTCAAACTTTGATCGACGGCGATCGTTTGCGCCTGCTCTACGGTGCGCAAGATCTTTCCCCTGAAACAAGTGGCGCATTTACCGGCGATATCAGTGGTTCGATGTTGGCAAAGCTCGGTTGCACATTTGTAGTTATCGGCCACTCTGAACGCCGCGCTATTCACAAAGAGAGCGATGCGATCGTTAACAAGAAGATCAAAGCAGCTCTTGCTAATGAGTTAACTCCAATTTTCTGTTGTGGCGAAGAACTGGCTATCCGCGAAGCTGGTACACATGTTGAGCACGTACTTGCTCAAGTTCGTGCTGGCCTTGCTGGATTTACTAAGCCAGAGTTAAAAAAGATTGTGATTGCATACGAACCAGTATGGGCAATCGGCACCGGCAAGACTGCAACTCCGGAAGATGCGCAAGAAGTATGCGCTGCGATTCGCGCCGAAGTTGCCAAGATTGGTTCACCAGAGATTGCAGATAACATGCGCATTCTTTATGGCGGTTCCGTAAAGTCTGCAAATATCGCAGAGATCATGAAGAAGGAAGATGTAGATGGTGCGCTAATCGGCGGCGCCAGCCTAGATCCGGAAGAATTGGCAAAGATCGCCCGCTACCACCGCGGGGAATGAGCCAAAAGAACGGCAAAATTGCTTTCTTGCACCGTTGGTGAAGTAGAATCTCACCCTTACCTCACTTCGAAGTTGGAGAACTAATCGTGAAGCTCGCACTTTCAATCATCCTGGTCATCACAAGCGTTTTGATGATCCTCTTGGTTCTATTACACAAGGGCAAAGGCAGCGGACTTTCCGATCTATTCGGTGGTGGCGTTTCATCAAACTTTGGCGGATCTTCAGTAGTTGAGAAGAACCTTGATCGCATCACAATTGTGGTTGGCGGACTCTGGTTCTCAGGCGTAGTTGCGCTAAGTCTTGTTTTAAAATCTGCTTAATTTAACTTTTTCAACTTTCTTAAGGAGCTCAAATGGGTAGTGCAATTCGCGGAAGTCGTGTCGGTGCTGGCCCAATGGGCGAAGCCGAGCGCGGTGAATCAATTGAGCGTTTCTATGTTTCATATTGGTGCGGCAAGGGCCACGAAGTAAAGCCATCTTTTGCTAAAGAAGAGGGCGTAGTAATTCCAGCTGAATGGGATTGCCCAAAGTGTGGTCTGCCAGCAGGTTTAGATAAGAACAATCCACCTTCTGCAGTTAAGAACGAGCCATACAAGACTCACTTGGCTTACGTTAAAGAACGTCGCAGTGCAGCTGAAGGCGAAAAGATTTTGGCAGATGCTCTTCGTAAGTTACACGGAGATGATGACGAATAATTAAAGCGCTTCGGCAGCTTTTAGTAGTTGGGTAATACCCGCACTTCGATCACTTAAATGTAATCGCAGCAGCGGGTATTTTCTTTTAGCAAGTGCCCGCAAATCACCAAGTGCTTGAGCCATGATCAAAGTCTTGAATCCAAAACTCTGACCAGGAATAACTACATCGCCATTTGTGACACCAGTGATCTGCAAGAACGCACCATTTTGCTGGCCACCTTTATGGAACTGTCCGGTGGAGTGCAAGAAACGTGGCCCCCAACCGAAAGTAACTGGTCGATTAGATTTGCGGGCGATGATTTCGCGCAACTTTGCTAAATCGCGATCACCACTTCGATCTAGATATGCCATGACTGCGACGTAACCACCGGCTGGGATTTCGTTAATGAAGTTACGAAGTGCAGCAGTTAAGTCAGAACCTGCCCCAAATATTTCTACGGCGCCATCGATGGCATCAGCTGTGAACTCTGGAAGCACGCCATTCCATTCAGCCAATAGTGCGCTGGTGGCTTCTTTAGCTTCAGTTACATTCGGCTGATTAAAAGGATCAATTTCAAGTGCTGCGCCAACCAGTGCAGTTACCCATTCCCAAAGGAAGAATTGTTCGCCTAGTTCGCCAGTGATTACTAAGTCTGCATCCCCACTAAAAGCAATACTAAACGCATCACCACCAGCTGCTGCCGATGAGTTCTCAATTACAACGGGCAGTCGACCAACTTCATTCTTGCCAGTTGATTCGGCTACTAACTGTTCGATCCAATCAGAGAGCCCTGGAGCGGCAGCTGAATCGCAGTAAGTTAAATACTGGCCTGCGTTGCTAATTAGGTATGCGATATCGATTGCTATATCGGAGGAAACTATTTGTGCTTTTGCATCGGATGCGGCATCAAGCAGAACCGAAGCGTCAACCCCGATTAAGGCAGCTGGTACTAAACCAAATGCGGTCAGTGCACTAAAGCGGCCACCAACTTTTGGATCAGCGTTAACTACTGTGTAGCCGTCGGCGCGAGCGCTTTTGTCTAGTGGGGAATCAGGATCAGTCACGATCACCATGTGATCGACTGGATTTAGATTAAGAGTACGAAATGCTTCAGCAAATAGAGCACGTTGCGATGCAGTCTCAATTGTCGAACCCGATTTAGAGCCAACTACGACAACGGTTTCGCGAAGATCACCTGCTAGCGCATGATGGATATAAACCGGATCTGTTGAATCCAGGACAAATAACTCTTTGCGATAAGTCGCGGCAATTACCTCTGGTGCCAGGGATGATCCACCCATGCCACAGAGAACTACGCGGGTGTGGTTGCGGAATTTAGCGCTAATCGCATCTAGTTGCGGCAAGAGCTCGCGAGAACTCTCGGGTGCATCAATCCAATTCAAACGAACGCTTGCTTCAGCTTGGGCCGCTGAGCCCCAAATAGTTGAGTCTTTAGCAGCTAACTTAGGGTTTACCGCTGCAATCTTTTTATATAGAGCGCTGCTGCGATCGATGGTGCCTAGCTTTTGACCAGATATTTTTAACACTAACTCATTGCTCCTTTAACGCTGGCCAGGAGTTCGTTCCAGGCATCAGCAAATTTCTTTACCCCATCTGATTCTAAGTCGGCAGTGACTTTATCGATGGAAATTCCGAGTTCAGCAAGTTGATTGAAAACAATGCGGGCTTCTTCATATTTACCAGTAATGGTGTTGCCCTTGAAAATACCGTGATCAATAACTGCGTCCAGCGTGCTCTGCGGCATAGTGTTAACGGTATTTGGCGCAACTAATTCCAGCACATATCGAGTGTCGTCATATGCCGGGTCCTTAACACCAGTTGAGGCCCATAGTGGTCGCTGCGCATTTGCCCCTTGCGAGGAAAGTTCCTGCCAACGATTTGTGGCAAATTCTTTTTCGAATTTCTCATATGCCAAGTGCGCATTAGCAATTGCGGCAGCTCCTAATAGTGAATGAGCCAGAACTCCACCATCTGCTTTTAAGATGGGATCAATCGCAGTATCTAAGCGACTAATGAAAAATGAGGCAACGCTATGTATCTGAGTTAAATCATGGCCGTTCTTGGCAGCAAGTTCGATGCCAGCGATGTAAGCCTCGATGACTTGCACGTAGCGTTCGATTGAAAAGATCAAAGTGACATTAACGCTGATGCCAGCACCAATTAACTCAGTGATGGCAGGTAGTCCAGCCAGAGTTGCTGGAACTTTAATTAGCACATTCGGGCGATCAATTATTTGCCAAAGTGATTTACCTTCGCTGACTGTGGCAGATGTGTCATGTGCTGAGCGAGGATCTACCTCAATGCTTACGCGCCCATCTACACCTTTGCTAGAGCGGTAGATACTGGCAAACAAATCACAAGCTTCTCTCACATCATCAGTTGTTAACTTGGTGATTACTTCTTCTACTGACTTGCCCTTGAGGGCTGCAATATCACTGGCGTACTCGGTGGCATCTGAAATAGCTGCTTTGAAAATCGCGGGATTCGTGGTTACGCCAACAACGCCAGAATTCTTAATGCGAGGGGGTAACGAGTGAGCATCTGTGCCAGTTAACTTAGCTCTAGAAAGATCATCTAGCCAGACAGAGCAACCTGCGTTAGCAAGATCTGATATTTGCATTACAGGGCTGCCTCAATCTGCGGAACGATCGCTTCGACACTAAAACCAAATTCCTTAAACAACACAGGCGCTGATGCAGATGCACCGTAGTGCTCTAGCGAAATGGTTAAGCCATCACTGCCAACATAGCGATGCCAACCTTGTGAAATACCGGCTTCGATACTTACCTTCAGCGAATCACTAGGCAGAACGGCAGCACGATAAGCAGCTGGTTGCGCATCAAACCACTCTAGGCAAGGCGCGCTAACAACTGCAGTTGAAATTGATTTTGCTTCTAGGGCCGCTGCCACATCTAGTGCTAGTGAAACTTCAGAACCTGTTGCAACCAAAGTTACTTTCGCTTTTCCGCTGGCAGCTTTTAGAACGTAAGCGCCTTTAGCAACTTCGTTGGCAGAAGCATGAGTCGTGCGATCAACAACGGGCAGATTTTGGCGGGACAAAATAATTGCAGCAGGGGAGCGGCGGGCAATAATTTCGCGCCACGCGACGCTTACTTCATT
>CAZUWN010000047.1:0-7340 GCA_964624105.1 uncultured Candidatus Planktophila sp.
AGATACGGTCTTCTTCAGAAAGTTCATCGATACCAAGAATCGCAATGATGTCTTGGAGATCCTTGTAGCGCTGCAAGATCTGCTTGATGCGGTTAGCAACCTGGAAGTGGTGCTCGCCGATGTAGCGTGGATCAAGGATGCGAGAAGTTGAGTCAAGTGGATCTACCGCTGGATAAATACCAAGCTCAGAGATCGGACGAGACAACACTGTGGTTGCATCTAAGTGCGCGAAAGTAGTGTGTGGCGCTGGGTCGGTGATGTCATCGGCAGGAACATAAATTGCCTGCATCGATGTAATCGAGTGACCACGAGTTGAAGTAATGCGCTCTTGCAACTGACCCATTTCATCAGCAAGTGTTGGCTGGTAGCCCACAGCTGATGGCATACGGCCAAGCAGAGTTGATACTTCAGAACCTGCCTGTGTGAAGCGGAAAATATTGTCGATGAAGAGCAATACATCTTGCTTCTGCACATCGCGGAAATATTCCGCCATGGTTAGCGCTGAAAGAGCAACACGAAGACGCGTGCCAGGTGGCTCATCCATTTGACCGAACACTAAGGCGGTCTTATTGATAACACCGGTCTCGGTCATTTCTAGGAACAAGTCGTTACCTTCGCGAGTACGCTCACCAACACCGGCGAATACAGATACACCACCGAAGTTTTCAGCTACGCGATAAATCATTTCCTGAATCAAAACTGTCTTACCAACACCTGCACCACCGAATAGACCGATCTTTCCACCCTTTACATAAGGTGTTAGTAGATCGATAACTTTGATACCGGTCTCGAACATTTCAGTCTTTGACTCAAGTTGATCGAATGCTGGTGCATTGCGGTGGATTGGCCAACGCTCTTTAATATCAAGGGATGAAGTTGGCACGTCGAGGGATTCGCCAAGTGTGTTGAACACGTGACCCTTCGTTACGTCACCAACTGGTACTGAGATCGCAGAACCAGTGTCGCTTACTTCGGCGCCACGGACCATGCCATCAGTTGGCTGCATCGAGATCGCGCGCACCAGGTTGTCACCAATGTGTTGCGCTACTTCTAGAGTCAAGGTACGAGTAGTTCCACTCATGGTGGTCTCTACGTGTAGCGCGTTGAAGATCGAAGGCATCTGACCCGCTGGGAACTCAATGTCCACCACTGGGCCGATAACTCGCGCAACGCGACCTTTACCTGTTGTCTTTACCGACATCATTCACTCCCTGCACTAGCTGAGGCCAACGCGTCTGCGCCGCCGACGATTTCACTGATTTCTTGCGTAATTTCTGCCTGACGAGCAGCGTTTGCCCGACGAGTCAGAGACTTAATTAGTTCGTCAGCATTATCTGTAGCTGACTTCATTGCGCGACGACGAGCAGCATGCTCGGAAGCCGCTGATTGCAACATCGCATTGAAAATACGAGCTTCGATATAACGAGGCAGAAGTGCATTTAGAACTTCGCCAGCATTAGGTTCGAACTCATACATTGGTAGCAAACCAGTTGGAACTGGGGTGCTTGATTCAACAACTTCAAGTGGCAACATGCGCTTGGCTTGTGCTTCTTGAGTGATCATTGAACGGAATTCAGTAAAGATAATGTGAATCTCATCGACGCCAACTTTGCCTTCATTTGAATCAGCTAGAAATGCTGTCAAAAGTGCATCAGCCACTTCTTTAGCATTTTCATAAGTTGGGGTATCTGAAAAACCTGACCAAGATCCGGCAATCTCGCGATTACGGAAACGGTAATAGTTAACAGCTTTGCGACCGACAAGATAGGAAGCAGTTTCCAGACCGCGTGATTTTAGAAGAGCCGCTAATTGCTCGCCTTCTTTAATCGCGTTGTTTGAATAAGCACCAGCCATACCGCGGTCAGCTGAGATGATCAATACCGCTGCGCGGCGTGGATTCTCAGATTCGGTGGTCAGTGGATGATTCGTTGAAGAGTAAGTGGCAACTGCAGATACCGCGCGAGTCAACTCATTTGCATAAGGAGTTGAAGCTGCGACTCGTTGCTGCGCCTTGACAATACGAGAAGCCGAAATCAATTCCATGGCTTTCGTAATTTTCTTGGTCGCTTTAACGGATCGCATCCGTCGGCGATAAACGCGAAGTTGGGCACCCATTTGTTACTTCTTCGCCGCCGGTGGAACGAACTTAGTGATCTGTTCGTTTCCTTCGCCATCTAGAGCTTCAGCTGCTGCTTCATTAAGAGCGGCAGAAACTGTTGGCTTGAATTGCAGCTTGTAAGCAGCAACTGCTTCAGTCATCGCTGCGATGGTGTCATCGTTTAGGTCTTTTGTTTCAGAGATAACCTTGAAGATGTCCTTGCGCTCGCGACCAATGAATTCAAGTAGTTCAGCTTCAAAACGACGAATGTCAGACACTGCAACATCGTCGAGCTTGCCTGAAGTACCTGCCCAAATTGAAACTACTTGGCGTTCTACTGAATAAGGTGAGTACTGACCCTGCTTAAGTAGTTCAACCATGCGAGCACCGCGCTCTAGTTGTGCCTTTGAGGCAGCATCTAGATCTGAACCGAAAGCAGCGAATGCTTCGAGTTCACGGAACTGAGCAAGGTCAAGACGCAGACGACCAGCAATCTTCTTCATTGCCTTGGTCTGCGCAGAACCACCAACGCGAGATACCGAAATACCTACGTTAATCGCTGGGCGAACACCGGCGTTGAAAAGATCTGTTTCCAGGAAGCACTGACCGTCGGTAATTGAAATTACGTTAGTCGGGATGAATGCAGAAACGTCATTACCCTTTGTTTCAATGATTGGTAGACCAGTCATTGAACCGCCACCGAGTTCATCGGAAAGCTTTGCGCAACGTTCTAGCAAACGTGAGTGTAAGTAGAAAACATCGCCTGGGTACGCTTCGCGACCTGGTGGACGACGTAGCAATAGTGAGACTGAACGGTAAGCCTCGGCTTGCTTTGAAAGATCATCAAAAACAATTAGCACGTGTTGTCCGTTATACATCCAGTGCTGACCAATTGCCGAACCGGTATATGGTGCTAAGTACTTAAAGCCGGCTGGGTCTGACGCAGGGGAAGCAACGATTGTTGTGTATTCCATTGCGCCGGCTTCTTCTAGAGATGCCTTAACAGATGCGATGGTTGAACCTTTCTGACCAATCGCAACATAAATACATTTAACTTGCTTCTTTGGGTCTCCAGTTTTCCAGTTCTCTAACTGGTTAATGATGGTGTCAACAGCAACTGCTGTCTTACCTGTCTGACGGTCACCAATAATCAACTGACGTTGACCGCGGCCGATTGCAGTCATCGCATCAATTGCTTTAATACCAGTAGCCATAGGCTCTTTAACAGGTTGGCGCTGAACTACAGAGGGAGCCTGAAGTTCTAGAGCACGACGTGCTTCAGCTTTGATTTCACCTTTGCCATCGATTGGACGACCAAGTGGATCAACTACGCGACCTAGGAAACCATCACCAACTGGTACCGAAAGAATTTCACCGGTACGACGAGCTGATGTGCCTTCTTCAATGCCATCGTAATCACCCAAAATAACCACACCGATTTCACGCACATCGAGGTTAAGGGCTAGACCTAAAGTTCCATTTTCAAATTGAAGGAGCTCGTTAGCCATCGTTGATGGCAATCCTTCGATACGAGCGATACCGTCGCCTGCTTGCGTGACTGTACCAACCTCGTCGCGAGCTGCGACTCCTGGATCATATGACTTAACGAAATTCGCCAAGGCATCTTTGATCTCGTCAGGTCGGATCGTGAGTTCCGCCATTTTATTTCTCCCTTTTCTACTTACTTCGTCCGGCTAGTTTGATCTAGCCATGGATCGACCGGCACTTGCTAATCGATTGACAACAGTGCCATCGACTAATTCATCAGCGAACTTGATTGCCACGCCACCTAGGACGCTTGGATCAACTTCAATATTGATACGAACTGGTTGGCCAACTTGAGCTGTAAGCGAAGCTGCTAAGCGATCGCGTTGTGCATCAGTTAGCGCAACAGCTACGCGAACCAACGCGATAACGCGATTGCGGCGAGCAGCTAGTGCGTACTTGTAATCGTGGAAAGCAACTTCAATGCTGCGACCACGAAGAGTTGTTACTAATTGGCTAAGTAGCGCCACTGTGTATGGGCTGCCGTTCTTAGCAAATAGATCTTTTACGATTCCCGCTTTAGCGTTATCGGCGCCAACGGTAATTAAAGCTTTACGAAGTTCAGGTGAGCCAGCAACTGCTTGTTCAGCAGCAAATAGCTCATCTTCAACGCGATCTAGAGCGCCATCGATATTGGCAGCTGATGCTTGCGCTTCAATCGCCAATTGCTCGAGAACTTGTACTAGATCACCTGAGTTTGACCAGCGAATAGATGAAACCTTGGCGGTTAAATCAATTGCTGGCGCTGATAGAGATTTGAATAGATCTTTAACGAGAGTTTCTTTGGCGCTGGCATCACGTGATGGATCAGTAATCGCACGACGTAATGAGAGTGAACCATGCAGAGTTGAAGCCACAACAAAGAGTTCAGCGCTTAACGATGCAGCTGCTGCACCTGTTGCGCCTTTTACGGCAGCATCAAGTGCACCGCGAGCAACCTGTAAAGATTGCCGGCTACTGCCACCTAGAAATGCGCTCATATTCTCTTTCTCTTTACTTGGACTTCTCTAGATCATCAAGGAAGCGATCGACAATACGTGATTGTCGAGCCTGGTCATCTAGCGCTTCGCCGACGATCTTTGATGCGAGTTCAACTGCAAGTGCGCCAACTTCGCTGCGAAGTGAAGTAACGGCTTGCTGACGTTCTGACTCGATCGATGCATGTGCAGCTGCTGTAATGCGAGCTGCTTCTTCTTGCGCCTTTACTCGAAGTTCTTCAACGATGGCAGTTCCTTGAACTCGTGCGTCTTCGCGCATCTTCTGCGCTTCTTCGCGAGCTGTTGAAAGCTGATCGTTGTACTGCGCTAATGCGCGTTGAGCTTCGAGTTGAGCTTTTTCAGCACGTTCCATACCGCCTTGAATTGCAGCAGTGCGCTCAGTGAATGCTTTTTCAAACATTGGCACAACGCGACTACGCAAAACTAAGAAGAGCAAGAGGAAGGCGACTGCGCCAACAATTAGCTCGGCTGTATGCGGAACAAGCGGATTGACTTTCTCCGCTGCTGCATAAAGTGAATTCTCCATTAGTTACCTATCTCTAGATTTTCTCTAATTGCTTCTGGTTTAAATAGATCGCTGGATTAGAGAACGAAAGCTAGAACTAGACCGAATAGTGCAAGCGCTTCAGCAAGTGCGAATCCAAGGAAGGCAATTGGCTGTAGAACGCTGCGTGCTTCAGGTTGACGAGCTACGCCACTGATGTAAGCAGCGAAGATCATTCCGGTTGCAATCGCGGGTCCGATTGCAGAGAGGCCATAACCGACCAGGTTGAGTGTGCCTGTCATTTTCTTACCTTTCGTTAGTTATTAGTTTTTTATAGCTAGTGCTCGTCGGCAAGGGCGCCGGCGATATATAGAGCGGTCAACAGAGTAAAGATGTACGCCTGTAGACATTGGACCATGAACTCGAAGAAAGTAAGACCGATGCCAAATGCGAAAGCAAATGGACTGATCAACTTCAAACCGAGCACACCTTGGAATAGATGTTCTCCACCCAAGATGAAAACTAGAAGTAGTAAGTGGCCAGCAAACATATTCGCGAATAAACGAAGTGAAAGTGTTAGCGGGCGAACTAAGAAGAAAGTTGCTAATTCAATTGGAGTTAGCAAAATATAAACTGGCTTTGGCACACCAGGCATAAACATGATGTCTTTGAGATATTTAACGATGCCTTGCTTGCGAATTCCGACGTAGTGGAAAACTACGAAAGTAAATACGGCCAAGACATACGGGAAGCTCACGCGTGACATGGTTGGGAATTGCAAGAACGGCACAATTCCGAAGATGTTATTAGTCAGTACGAAGGTAAATAATGTGAATAAGTAAGGCACAAAGCGCATGAATTCGTGGCCGATAATGTCGCGGCCTAGGTCGTTGCGCACAAAGCTATAGATTGATTCACCCGCGAATTGCAGTTTGGAAGGAACAACTGCTGCTTTACGTGATGAAAGTAAGAAGAAAACTGAAACTAAAATTACTGAGAGGAAAACTAGAAGAATTGGTTTAGTGGTAAATGCGTTATCGCCAAAAACGGGTGGCAATTCAAAGTCATTGCTGCTTGGCGGGACGAATCCTTCGCCTTCTCCGCTAAGTCTAAATAGCGAGCGCACGCACACCCCTTTTTAATCCGTATACCAACTAAGACGGGGCAACCTTATGTCTTAAGGGGCACCTGTGTGAAATCCAACCGCTGTGGATTGGGTTACTAGCGGCTGAGAATCAAAGTAGGCCCGAAGTAAGAAAGCGGGCTATTCGCGGCCGAATCGGAGCCAAACCAGGTAGATCGCAGCGCCAATTCCGAGCAGCAGGCCGATTAAAAGGAAGTAGCCCTGGTTGAGCCACTTATCGAGCCCATATCCGACCCCGCCCCAAAAGAGCATGCCGGAAAGGAGATAGCCAAAGATCGACCAGAGGGCGTTGCCTTCATCTTTCATTGCCATTTCGAGCTCCTTACCTATTTGTTACTATGTAATTTATCTTAGCGCTCGCCCGGTTTAGGGGGCAGGGGTAAATGCAACCGCAATTTTAGGTAACTAGCAATTTCCCCGCCTAGCCAGGCAAAAGTCAGTGCAATTGCGGTTATTCCAAAACTGGCTCGATCGATCGTATCTCGCGAAGTTAGCCGAGTTAAGGCAATTAGGAATCCAGTTAATAAAAGAAGTTTGGCGAAGTAAGAAAAGAGAGCAAGTGCGAATGTGCTCAATGGATCTAGCTTGGTCGAGAGGCGAGAGACAAAGAGATGGACTGCAAAGAAGATAACCACAATGAACTGAGCAAGGAGTGCGCCAAATAAACCAGCTTTGCCTTGCACGAAAGTAGCAATTGCAATTGCAACCACGCCAACCGCAAATGATGGAATTAATGCACCGCGCAGCAACTGACTCTCTGGATCATTCTTAGCCATTAACTTTCGCCACCTTTTCAAGTTTTAATCGATATACCGAAATTGTTATTGCTAATAGAACTACTGCCGAAAGTGCTGCAACCCAAATTGGTTGAAACGCTGCAATTGTTACTGGAAATGCAATTGTGGCTGTTGCTAAATACATAATCACCGCAGTGCGTTGTTGCGTCTTGCCAGCACTCATCAAACGATGATGTAGATGTTCTTTATCTGGTGAGAAAGGTGACTTGCCTTTTGCGATTCGTCGAATAACCGCGAGCACTAAATCTGAAAGTGGAATTGCTAAAACTGCAAA
>CAZUWN010000048.1:0-4279 GCA_964624105.1 uncultured Candidatus Planktophila sp.
TGCAGTTCATTACGCCAACGTTGCAATTCTCAATCGGAGTTTGGGTTCGTCACGAAGCAATGCCAACAGCGCGTTGGGCTGGATTCTTAATTATTTGGGCGGCGCTAGTTGTACTGGCTACTGATCTAATTAGATCAAGCCGAGCGGTCGACAACAGCGTCGCATAGCGAAAACAACGCACCGGTTGCATCATTGACTGGCAATGGGCCAAGGGCTGCGCGAGCATCACGAGCAATTTGCATTAACTGTAGGCGTGACTGATCTAGAGCTTTATGGTTACGCAACTCTTTTAATACTTGTTTAACTACTTTCTTATCAGCAATTGGCTTGGAAAGAAGTTTCTGTAAATCACGATCGGCTTTATCAGTCGATTTCATAACATTTAAAGTCACGAGTGTTGGTACGCCTTCGAGTAAATCAGTACCAGGTGTCTTGCCTGACTCTTTTGAATCACTCGTAATATCTATAACATCATCAGCTAACTGGAATGCAACACCAATTTTTTCGCCGAACTTGGTAACAGTTTCAATGACTTCAGCGGATGCACCAGAAGTCATCGCACCAAATCGAGCTGAGGTGGCAATTAATGAACCAGTTTTATCGGCAACCACTTGTAGATAATGCGCTAGTGGATCTTCACCTTTTTGCGGTCCCTGCGTCTCCATAATTTGGCCAATGACCAAGCGTTCAAATGTGCGAGATTGTAAGCGAACAGCTTCCGGTCCTAAATCAGCTAACAGATCAGATGCTTTAGCAAATAGGTAATCACCGGTCAGAATGGCGATGGTATTTCCCCAGCGATTATTAGCACTTTCAACTCCGCGTCGAAGAGGTGCTTCATCCATAACATCGTCGTGATAGAGCGTTGCTAAGTGAGTCAGCTCGCAAACTACGGCAGCTTCTAGAATTCCGCGCTTATGTGGATCACCAAAATGTGAAGTTATCAGCGTTAAAAGTGGCCGTAACCGCTTGCCACCAGCAGTTACTAAATGACGACTGGTTTCAACAACTAATGGATAGTTTCCCTCGATCTGACTGCGTAATAGATCTTCAACTTCTGCCATGCCAGCAGAAAGAGCGACCTCAAGTTCAGTAGAGAGATTCGGGATCCCGATAGTGGCCATTAGCGAATAAAGATTGCGAGTGGCTTAATGAAGTCTAGAAGAGGTGCTGGGAAGACGCCCAGGGCTACGGTAATAGCTAATGAGATGAATATGGTTAGTCGAGTAAGGATTGAAGGAATAACCACGCTAGTACCGTCTTCAGTTGCATCAGTAAAGAACATCAGAACTATTACGCGAATATAGAAGAACGCTGCGATTGCACTTGAGAGCACGCCAACGATTACAACTGCAGTAGCGCCACTTTCATATGCGGCTGAGAAAACTGCAAACTTTCCGATGAATCCGGAAGTTAATGGAATGCCAGCGAAGGCAAGTAAGAAGAAGGCAAATGCCGATGCCACCCAAGGTGAACGCTTTCCGAGTCCGGCCCAACGATTTAGATCGCTGACTTCACCACTTGAGTCGCGCACCAAAGTCACGATTCCAAAAGCGCCAACTGTTGCAACACCATAGGCGAATAAATAATAAATCGAGGCTTCGAGGCCAGCTTTATTAAGTGCGATGACACCGGTTAGCAAGAAACCAGCATGAGCAATTGAGGAATAAGCCAACATGCGCTTTACGTCGCGTTGTGAAAGCGCTACTAATGAACCAAAAATCATGGTGATGATTGCGATGACCATAAAGAATGGTCGCCATTGCCACTGTGCTTCAGCCAAGACTGAATAAAACAGACGCAACATCGCACCGAAGGCGGCGACCTTGGTTGCAGCTGCCATGAATCCAGTTATCGGTGTTGGTGCGCCTTGGTAAACATCTGGTGACCAAGCATGGAAAGGAACAGCGCCAACTTTGAAGAGCAGGCCAATTGCCACGAAAGCTATGCCCAGCAAGAGAATTACATCGTTTCCGGTGCCACCAACTACGGCTGCGTGGATTCCGGCAAAGCTCACGGTGCCGGCATATCCATATAGATAAGCCGAACCAAAGAGGAAGAAGGCAGATGAGAAGGCGCCTAGTAAGAAATACTTAAGTGCTGCTTCTTGTGAAGCTAAGCGACGATGACGAGATAGACCAGCCATTAAATAAAGCGGCAGTGAAAGAACTTCAAGGGCTACAAACAAAGTGATCAAATCACTAGCCACTGGGAAGAGCAACATGCCAGCAACTGCAAATAAGGTAAGTGGATAAATCTCAGTTAAAACGGTGCCGCTTTGAGTTGCTTGACGTTCTTCATCCGAACCAGGCAGCGCTGCTGGGCTAGCTGTGAAATTATCTTGATCGGCGATTAAGAAAATCGAAATGATTGCAATAATTAAAATCGCACCTTGAAACATTAAGCCCGGGCCATCAATTACTACTGAACCCATTGCTGCTGTGGTGGATGATAAATCGCGAATTCTAATAACTTGAATCAAAGCTAGAACAAGTGAGGCAAGTGCAACGCTTAATTGCACAGCAGGTCTACGTGCTTTGCCAACGAATGCTTCGATCAATACGCCAATTAGTGCGCCAGCCAAAATAATTAAAATTGGAGCAAGTAGTGCGTACTCAAGTGTTGGTGAGTTAAAGATCATGTTATTTACCCTCAACTGTCGGTACTGGATCGGTGAAACCTAATTGCGAATTAACGTGCGCTGCCGCTGGGTTGATCACATTTAGCAACGGGGCTGGATAGAAACCAAGTGCGATGATTGCTGCGAGCACTGGTGCAATCGCAATCTTTTCGCGCAGATTTAGATCAGGTAAATTCTCGTTGCCTGGCGTGGTTGGCCCATGTAGTGCTCGTTGAACTGGGATCAAGATATAGAGCGCAGCCAAGATAATGCCCACGGTCGCGATGATCGCAGCTACTGGATAACGCGTATAAGTGCCTACTAGCACTAGGAATTCGCTTACGAAACTTGATAGGCCAGGTAACGCCAAGCTAGACATGCCAGCTAAGAAGAAGCACCAAGCCATCACTGGAGTAACGCGTTGTAGCCCACCGAAATCAGAAATCGTTGATGAACCGCGACGAGCGATCATCCAGCCACCCACGATAAATAACGCAGCGGTAGAGAAGCCGTGATTAAACATATACAGAGTCGCACCTGATTGGCTCTGCGAAGTCATTGCAAAGATTCCCATTGTGATGAAACCAAAGTGTGAAATCGAAGTAAATGCAATTAACCGCTTTAGATCTTTCTGACCGATCGCCAAGATAGCACCGTAAATAATTGAAATAACAGCCAAGACAATAATTGCTGGTGTGAAAGTTTTACTTGCCTCTGGGAAAAGAGTTAAGCAATAACGAATCATTCCGAAAGTACCAACTTTATCGAGCACGCCGAGTAATAGAACTGAAGTTCCCGGCGTTGCTGATTGAGCTGCATCTGGTAGCCAAGTATGGAATGGCCATAGCGGGGCTTTGATAGCAAAGGCGATGAAGAATCCTAGGAATAAGAAGTTCTGGGTTGTCGAACTCATTTCTAGATTTGCCAGTTTTGCTAAATCAAAAGTATGACCGCCTTGATCGCCCGACATTACATAAAGAGCAATAATTGAAGCGAGCATCAAAAGTCCGCCGAATAAACTGTAAAGCAAGAACTTAACTGCAGCTGCTGATCGTTCGCCGGTGCCGTATCCCCCGATTAAGAAATAAACCGGAACTAACATCGCTTCGAAAATCACATAGAAGAGGAATACATCGGTGGCGCTAAAGACGCCGATCATCATGGTCTCTAAAACCAGAATCAAGATGTAGAAAGTCTTAACGCTCCAACGGCCACCTTGCGCTTCATTCCAACCAGCCAAAATCACGATTGGCGCCAAGATAACTGACATCAAAATCAGCACAAGTGCGATTCCATCAATACCCACAGCGTAATTAATGCCAAATGAAGGGATCCAGCTACGAACTTCTACGAACTGTAGATCAGTGTTATCGCGCTGGAATTGAACGGCCATCGCAATTGCTGAAGCAGCAGTTACTAAAGTGGTACCAAATGCGAATTGCTTGGCCCGTAGTTCAGCGCCCTTAGGCAAAGTTGCTAGCAACACTGCGCCAATTAGTGGCAGCAGCGCTGTCATTGAAATCCAATTCATGGTCATTGTGTAATCACCCAGATTCCAAACACGATAGCGGCAGCGCCAACCAGAATCAGCGCTGAATAACTGCGGACATATCCAGTTTGGGTCTTACGTAGCCCGGCACCAGAACCAATTGCCATGGC
>CAZUWN010000048.1:4379-7186 GCA_964624105.1 uncultured Candidatus Planktophila sp.
GCCAAAATTGCCATTGGTAGCCACATTAAAATTGGTGATTCATGTGGATGCGCATCATCATCCCAACGCTTTGTACCAGTGAAAGTAAGAATCATTACGCGCGTCATATAGAAGGCAGTAAGTCCGGCACCGAAGAGTGCCGCAGAGCCAAGAAGAATTCCTTTTATGCCGCCCGCATTAAGAGCAGTTTCAATAATCATATCTTTGGAATAGAAGCCAGCAAATGGTGGAATGCCAATAATTGCTAAATAGCCAAGTCCGAAAGTAATAAAGGTAATTGGCATGAACTTACGTAAAGCACCATATTTACGCATATTTACTTCATCATTCATGCCATGCATAACTGAGCCAGCACCAAGGAACATGCCCGCTTTGAAGAAACCGTGAGTTAACAAGTGCATGATGGCGAAGGCGTAACCAACTGGGCCAAGGCCGGCAGCTAGCGTCATGTAACCGATCTGCGACATGGTTGAGGCAGCCAGTGCTTTCTTAATGTCATCTTTAGCAGTACCGATAACGGCACCGAAGAGCAACGTAATTGCGCCAACGATTACAACCAAGAGTTGTGCAGTTGGAGCTGCATCAAAGATAAAGTTTGAGCGAGTAATTAGATAAACGCCAGCTGTAACCATGGTCGCTGCGTGGATCAGAGCTGATACCGGAGTTGGGCCAGCCATCGCATCGCCGAGCCATGCTTGCAATGGGAACTGCGCAGATTTACCAGCCGCTGCAATTAACAACATAATGCCGATTGCAGTCAATGTTGTGGTTGAAGTTTTAGGTGCTGCTTCTTCAATGCCAGCGAATGAGACAGTCCCCATAGAAGCGAACGCGATCATGATCGCAAGGGAAAGACCTAAGTCACCAACGCGGTTCATTACGAATGCTTTTTTAGCAGCCGTTGCATAAGTTGGTTTTTGATTCCAGAAACCAATTAATAGGTAGGAAGCTAAACCAACGCCTTCCCAGCCGACATAAAGATTTAAGTAGGAATCACCAAGCACTAGCAGCAACATCGCGGCGATAAAGAGATTTAAGTAAGCAAAGAAGCGGCGGCGATCTAAATCATGTGACATGTAGGAGATCGAATAAATATGGATCAAAGTACCGACGCCGGTAATTAGCAGAACGAAACAAATTGAAAGTTGATCAAGCAAAAGCGAGGCATCGACGTTAAATGAACCAACGCTGATCCAAGAGAACAGCTTCTGGGTCATCGCACGTTCTTCGGCTGGTTGAGCCAACATCTGGGTGAAGAGATAAGCGCCAATGCCAAATGAGCTAGCTGAGGCCAAAGTGCCTACTAAATGGCCCCATTTATTAGCTTTGCGGCCAGTTAGCAGCAATATGGCAGAGCTAAATATTGGAATTGCGATTAAATAAACAATCAGATTTGAAGTCATGGGCGTTATCGCTTCAACAGGTTGGCATCATCAACTGATGCTGATCGACGGGAACGGTAGATGGTCACGATAATTGCCAGGCCAACTACAACTTCGCACGCTGCGACAACCATGGTGAAGAAAGCCACTACTTGGCCTTCTAGGTTGCCATTGATGCGTGAGAAAGTTACGAAAGATAAGTTGGCTGCATTAAGCATTAGCTCAACGCACATAAACACAACAATCGCATTGCGGCGGATAACAACACCCACAGCACCAATTGTGAAAAGTAGCGCCGATAGATATAAATAGTTAGCGGAATTCATTACTTATCCTCCGCAGCATTGTCATTGTTATCTAATTGATATTGCGCTGAATCCAACATGTCGCCACGCGCTTTCAAAGTTGCTGAAATTGAAGAAGGCGCAGGTGAACCATCTGGCAATAACGCTGGAACATCTACGGCATTGTGTAATGCGAATACGCCAGGGCCAGGTAAACCAGCAGCGGCTGCTAATGAACCAGAACGGAAACGCGCTTGTGATTGTTCGCGTTGAGAAACGCGCTTCACGGTGCGCTCGTGGTGAGCCAAAACCATGGCACCAACGGCTGCAGTAATTAGCAGGGCTGAGATAACTTCAAATGGCCAGACATAGTCACTGAAAATTAATTGCGCTAGGCCTTCAACATTTCCATTCGAATTAGCATCAGCTAACCCAGCAGTCGAGCGACCTAACGAGGCGCGACCTAAGAGCGAAATTAGTAGCCCACCAAAGCCAACAGATGCGGTAATTGCTATCCAACGCAGACCCTTAATGGTTTCAGTCAGTGATTCGGATGAATCAACGCCAACTAACATCAAAATAAATAGGAAGAGCATCATTACAGCGCCGGTGTAAACGACGATCTGCACAATGCCTAGGAAAGCAGCATCCTGGGCTATGTAGAAGATAGCCAAAGTGACCATTACCCAAGCCAACAAAATCGCTGAGTGCACCGCTTTCTTCACAGTCAACATGCCAATTGCAGCAGCGACGGCCAGCGGTGCCAAGATGTAAAAGAGAACTGCTTCGGGCTTGGCAGTTTGTCCTAAATCAAGTGCGTAATTAATCAATTGTTGACCTCCTGTGACGGATGTGAACTCTTGATCTCGTTCTTGTAGTAATTAGTATCAGTAGTGTTTGGATACATTGGATGCGGCGGCATCAACATTCCAGCACGTAGTGGTGCCAATAGATCATCTTTCTCAAAAATTAACTTCGCGCGAGTTTCATCGGCTAACTCATATTCATTAGTCATAGTTAGCGCACGAGTTGGACAGGCTTCGATGCAAAGACCGCAGAAAATACAACGCAAGTAATTGATCTGATAAACCCGACCGTAACGCTCGCCAGGAGACATGCGATGTTCATCGGAGTTAGCTGC
>CAZUWN010000049.1:0-6654 GCA_964624105.1 uncultured Candidatus Planktophila sp.
TCCATATGAATATGGATTCCGCGACCAGCACAACTATCGCAAGTTGTTGAGAAAGCTTCGATTAGACCTTGGCCAACTCGCTTACGAGTCATCTGAACTAGACCGAGTGAAGTTACTTCAGCAACTTGGTGCTTGGTGCGATCGCGACCTAAACATTCAACCAGGCGACGCAGAACTTGTTCGCGGTTTGATTCCAAAATCATATCGATGAAGTCGATAACGATAATGCCGCCTAAGTCGCGCAAGCGAAGTTGACGAGCAATTTCTTCAGCTGCTTCAAGGTTGTTCTTGGTAACAGTCTCTTCGAGCGAACCACCCTTACCAATAAATTTACCGGTGTTAACATCGATCACGATCATTGCTTCGGTGCGATCGATAACTAGCGAACCACCTGAAGGCAAATAAACTTTGCGATCAAATGCTTTTGCTAATTGCTCTTCAACGCGGAAGTCAGCAAATAGATCGCCAACACCTGTGTATTTTTCAATCTTAGAAACTAATTCAGGTGCGATGAAACCAAGATAGTTATTGATCTCATCCCATGCCCCACTGCCCTGCACAGTTAACTTACGGAAATCTTCATTGAAGATGTCGCGGATAACTCGAACAGCTAAATCTGGTTCAACATAAATAGCCGCAGGTGCGTGGAAGTTTGGGTTGATTGACTTCTGATAGATATCTTCCCATTGCGCTTTTAAGCGGGCGACATCATTCGTTAAATCTTCTTCCGAAACTCCTTCGGCCGCTGTGCGCACAATTACGCCAGCAGTTTCTGGGATCAAATTCTTTAGGATCGCTTTTAAGCGATTGCGTTCTGGCTCCGGCAAGCGCTTAGAAATACCGCTCATACCGCCGCCAGGCACATAGACAACATAGCGTCCAGGCAAGGAAACTTGGCTAGTTAATCGAGCACCCTTTTGGCCAATTGGATCTTTAGTAACTTGAACTAGAACTGGTTGACCAGACTTTAGAACAGTTTCAATTTTGCGTGGCTCTGATTCAGAAATTCCAGCAGAATCCCAGTTCACTTCGCCGGCATATAGAACTGCGTTACGTCCTTTTCCAATATCAACGAAGGCAGCTTCCATACCTGGCAATACGTTTTGCACGCGACCAAGATAGATATTGCCAACGTAAGAAAGATTGGTATTGCGATTTACATAGTGCTCAACCATGACGTTATCTTCGATAACTGCGATCTGGGTGCGATCAGCAATCTGGCGAACTAACATCTCGCGGTCAACGTTCTCGCGACGAGCAAGTAAATCGGTATCAGTAATGATTGTGCCGCGACGACGATATGGCTCGCGATAATCTGAACGGTATTCGCGATCACCACGTGAACTTGGGCGATCATTTCGTTCACGACGATTACGCTTTGGATCGTTACGAGTTGGGCGCTCTTTTGTTTCGCGCACCTTTACAACTGTTACAACACCATCTTCTTCGACTACTTCACCAGCTACTGCGCCATCTCCGGTTGCGCGACGGCGGCGACGACGACGGTGAGTACCGGTGCCATCATCTTCAGTTTCGCTCTCTTCGGTATTTTCATCAGTGCTTGAATTCTCATCAGTATTTGCAGCCCCTGGCTTGCGACGACCACGGCCACCGCGACGGCGACGACGACCACGTGAACTATCTTCGCTATCTGAATCGCTCTCGCCTTTAGCTTCGGCTTCAACTGCTGGTTCATCACTCTTGGCAGCTTTGGCAGGAGCTGATTTCTTAGCTGGTGCCTTTTTCGCTGGAGCTTTCTCAGCAACAGGGGCAGCCTGGAAGATAGCTACTGGAATTACTGCGGCCTTTTTAGCCGGCTTGGTCTTCTTCTCATCAGGGCTCGCAGTTTCAACGCTGGCCGATTCTGTATTTGGCGCAACCGGGGTAGTTTCTGGGCTTACTTCAGCCTTAACCTTGGGAGTCTTTTTAGCCGCGCGCTTACGCGGGTTTTTTGGCGCAATTGCCATCTCTTCAAATCCTAAATGCACTCACTGAGTGCGGGTCTGGCTTAAAAATCAAATTCATTACGCGGGTGCGTATTCGTTAAAACCTTTAAGCAAATCTTTGGTAGTTCGCGCTAATCACTGGTCGCGATGATCGCGGGTGCGCGCCGAACTGTTGCCTAAGTATGACAGATGAGGCCCGAAATCCAAATTAAGCGTGAATTAGCCGCGCTGGCGAGCGTGAACGTTCTGCAGCAGACCAAATCCGATCAAAGTCGCGAACATACTCGATCCGCCATATGACATAAATGGCAGGGGCACACCGGTCATCGGCATTAGCCCTAGCGTCATGCCAATATTTTCAAAGGTCTGGAAGGCAAACCACGCCACTACCCCAGTGCAGACCAGTCGCCCGTAAGGATCCGTTGCACGACGCGCGATACCAAATGCTCGCATCAATAAAGTTAAATACAACAAAATAATTACGCCACATCCCAGGAAGCCAAGTTCTTCACCAGCTACCGTGAAAATAAAGTCAGTCTGTTGTTCTGGCACAAAGCGACCATTTGTTTGTGGACCATTAAACAAGCCAGTGCCGATTAAGCCACCAGAACCAACGGTGATGCGAGCTTGTCGTAATTGGTAGCCACTGCCCTGCGTATCGGCATTTGGATTTACGAAAGATTGCAAACGTTTAACTTGATACTGATCAATAACGCCGGATTGCACAGCACCAAAGACGCCAACGACCGCAACTAAAATTAGAGCCACAACCCAGCGGCCAGAGGCGCCAGAGGCCGCAATAATCGTTAGAACAGAGCAACTAATAATAAATACAGTTCCCATATCTGGCTGCAACAGAATTAAAACAACTGGGAGTGCGGCCACAACTAGAGACTGAACTACATTTTGATTACTTGGAATATCACTGTCATGGCCACGTTCCGAAAGAATCATGGACATGCCAACGATGATTGAGATCTTGGCTAATTCGGCTGGTTGAATTTGGAATCCACCCGGAAGTGCGATCCAAGCTTGTGCGCCATTTACTTCCGAACCTAAGCCTGGGATCAATACAAAGCCCAGACCTAAGACACCTAAGGCCCAAACAATTGGCGTGTAGGCACGAAGTAACCGGTAATCAATCAAAGTTGTGCCCCATGCCAACGCGCAACCAATTGCAATATTAATTACGTGGCGCTTTAGGTAAAACTCCGGATCTAAACCGTTTGCGGCATACCAATCACGGGTAGCTGCATAAACCAGCAAAGTTCCGATAAATAATAGTGCGGCAACTGCGGCGGTCAGAATTGGATCAAAGCCTCGGAAAAATGAACGATTCTTGTTGTAGTTAAAGCGCGGAGTAACCAGGCTCATTGCTTGGCTCCAATCTTTTTAACTTTAGTGGCAGGTGAAATCTTAGGCAGCGTTGTCGGTAAACCATTAGGGAAAATCGCATTTTCTGGAACAACTTTCCTATTTACGACCCCAAAAATTGCCTCGTATATTTTGCGAACTCCAACTCCAGAGCTAGATGCGCCATAACCACCTTGGCTAACCATCATGACAACTGCATATTGCGGATTCTTTGATGGCGCAAAGGAAGCAAACCAAGAAGTGTCATCTTTGGAAGATCCATTTGGATTGCGACCAAAAACTTGTGCAGTTCCGGTTTTTCCACTTACCTCAATTGGCAATCCAGCGAAAGCACCAGCACCAGTTCCGCTGACAACTACTTCTCGTAGCGCTCCTTGTAAAAACTTAATTGTCTTTGGAGTTGCCGCAATAGTTCCGGTCTTTACTGGATCAATGGTCTTTAAAACTGTTCCGTCGGTTTTAACAATTGCGCGACCAATACTTGGCTGCCACAAAGTTCCACCATTAGCGATTGCGGCATACATTTGCGTTAATTTCAGTGGGGTAACCAAAGTGTCACCTTGGCCAATTGAAAAGTTAACCGCATCGCCCGCACGTACTTTGTTGCCATCAAGGCAATTCTCTTTAGCTAGCAATAACAGGAACTGGGTTTGCTGTGACTTAGCCGCTTTCTCTCGATAGTTGCAGTAGAAATCTTTATTGGCGTCATACCAACTTTGTTTCCAGGCTCGATCAGGCAATCTGCCGGCTGATTCGGAAGGCAGATCAACGCCTGTTTTCTGATTGATTTGAAATCCATCGGCTGCCTTAAAGAAGTAATCTTTAGGGTTTTTGATCGGAGATAAGCCACCATCACGAAGCCATTCATCAAATGAGATCTGATACCAAACCGTGTCACATGAAATCGCTAGAAGATTCTTAAGTGATGAAGTGCCCTGGGCTTTACTTTCGAAGTTATTAAAAACTCGGTTTCCAACTTTTACAGTTGCTGGACACGAGTATGACTTGGTTAAGTCATAGCCAGCATTGGCCGATGCCATAATTGAAACAACTTTAAATGTTGAAGCTGGTGCGAAGCGCCCTTGAATTGGCCTAGAAAGTGCTGGCACACCATTGGTTTCACTAAATAGCGCCTCTGCTTGCTTAACAGTCAAACCTTTTTCCCACATATTAGGGTCATAAGTTGGATAAGAAGCCATCGCAATAATGCGTCCAGTCTTTATATCCATTACAACAGCAGCGCCAGAATCGGCCCGAAACCCACTAGCTCTAGAACGAGCAACCGCATCAGCTAACGCCTTTTCGGCAGCAGCTTGTACTCGAACATCAAGGCTAGTTACCAAGTGATCGCCAGGAACAGAACTTGTATTTTGTCCTTCGCTAGTAATTGCTTCTTTGCGATCAACAATTACAGTTCGAATTCCAGGAATGCCGCGCAGATAAGAATCGTATTGAATCTCTAAACCACTCTTGCCGATTGATTCGCTGCGATAGTAAGTCTTGCCATTAACACCGGATAAATCAGCATCAGTAAGTGGACCCACATAACCTAAAACATGAGCAGCATTTACATCAACGGTGCCTGGGTAATTTCGAATCGCAATCGGCGTTGCATCTACCCCAGGAAATTCATCAGGTCGCTCTACGACTTGTAGCGCAACATCAGCACTTGCCTCTTTAGTTATCGGAATCGGTTGATATCGAGTACCTGTCCAGCAGCCAGAGCGACTGCCAACTTTTAGCTCACCACATAATCGAGTCTTTTGGTAAACATCTGAGTACTGCAACTTCAATAACTTAGCTAACTTCTTAAGCACTGCAACGCCCTTATCTGGCTGCTTATCTAGTGCTAATCGGTCGATGGTTACCGCTAAACCAGTGCGATTAAGGGCTAACGGCACGCCTGAGGAATCTACGATTAAGCCGCGGGTGGCTGGAAAAATAGTGTCACGGCTTTGAATACTAAGTGCCGCTTCGCGATATTTAGGCCCGGCTGCAACTTGCAAATAAAAAAGTCGGCCAAAGAGGGCCATCAATAGAGAAATAATCATAATTTGAATAACGAGCATGCTTAATCGAGTGCGTTGATTCATATCCGCATCCGGCTATCAAAAGCTAAATCATGTAACCAAGCAACAGCTGGCAATAACAGCGGCGTGACCACCATGGTCCAAACTGCACTACCAATAATTGTTGTTAGAGTTTGCGCAAAACTTGTTGCGGTATTTCCTAATAAGAAACCTGTAACTAGATATGAAGCTAGAACAATTACCTGTGCCAGCGTTACCATCAAAATCAGACTTAGCGGATTGCCACGTTTATTTTCATCTCCGTAAGATAAAAATGAGATTGCATAACCAATCAAAACTAAAATTAGCGTCCAGTGCCCTAGTGGACCGCTGGTGCTTGGCGATAAGTCGAGCAGAATGCCAGCCCCGAATCCAACTGCTGCTGCAACTTCAGGCGTACTAAGGGCTGCCCAGAGAAGTGTCAGAATCAAAAAGATTGAGAATCCCCCGGCTGGAAAACTGAGTTGATTTACTACAGCTTCCTGGGCGAGAAAGAAGAGCAAAAAAATTGTGCCAGTGATCCCAAATCGTCTTAATAACATTTTTAATTAGTTACCTGACGGCGATGCAGAAGGTGTTGGCGTTACAAAGACAGTAACTGTTGGAATCGGAGTTGGAACTGGTTTTACTGGTGTTAACGCATCGCGTGGATCAGCTTTTGGAGCTTTGACCACAACTGAAACCACACCGAGGGTGCCAAAGTCGGCAAAATATTTAACTGTTGCACTTTGAGTTACGGCTCCGGCAGCATTTGAAACCGAAGTAACCCGACCAACAGGTACCCCAGGCACGAAAGGTTGAGCATTAATGCTGCCGCGGGCCAGCAGAATGTCGCCAACTTTGATCGTGGTTTGGTTATCTAAGAGCTGTAAATTCGCAATACTTGAGCCTAAGCCGGCCAAAATTCCGATCTGCTGTGTGCCAGCAATACGAACGCCGACTTTAAAGGCGGGGTCAGTAGCTAGCATCACGATTGCTGAATTTGAAAAAACTTCCTTAACAACGCCAACTAAACCATTGCCAGTGATAACGGTCATGTTCTTCTTGATTCCGTTGCCACTGCCAGCATCAATTGTGATGGTTCGCGTGAATGCCAAACTCGAACCTTGCGAAATTACTTTAGCGCTTACAATTTTAAAGCGCGCAGTACCGGCTAGATCAAGAATTGATTTGAGTTGTTCGATTTCACCATCTTGGTTTTTGCGTGAAATTAACTGTTCGCGCAATTTCTGATTCTGTTTGCGTAAATCTTCAATTTGATTTCG
>CAZUWN010000050.1:0-6626 GCA_964624105.1 uncultured Candidatus Planktophila sp.
ATGATCAAAACCTTTATCTTCGTAATGTTGGCAGCACCATTCGTGGGCTTTAACATTCAGCTGATTCTTGGAACGGCACTCTTTGTCTTTCCAAGTATTGCGAATATGACATTTGCCAAGAAGTTACCTAAGTTTCCAAATATTCACTGGCTCATACCAAAAGGCGCATTCAAGATCGTTGCCATGGTATTTGTTGGGTTCGTATTCGCCAACTGGGTACAAGGTCAATTCAGCAATCCGCAAACATTCCTTAAATGGAGTTTTGTAATTCTAACTTTCCCAGGGATATTCTTTGCAATTCTGGGCTGGATTGCCAAAGCACCAGAGAAGAGTTGGCGCGCAGATAAGAACGGCCAGATTGCATACCGAATTCTCGGTGTTGTGATTTTCCTACTGGTGGTTCAAATTGTGCGTGGAGTAGACCTAACTAGCTGGCTCTAAACTCATTGATTTATAAGGTTTTTACTTCATAAACAGAGCGTTTAAGCGCCTGGTTGTGAAGATTAAACCAACACAAATCATCACCATGAAGTAAGTGATATTTACCAATAGGTGAATATTGAACTCACCTGACATGACTCGCGTAACTAATTCAATTCCCTGTCGTAGCGGCAGCGCCTTGATAATCGCTTGTCCCCAACCTGGAAATACGGTTAGTGGATAGAAAGCGCCAGAGAATAAAAACATTGGCAATAAGAATATATAGAAGAAGTTCATCTGATGGTGTGACTTCATATAAGAGGTAATAGCCATTCCGAAAGATGCGAATCCAAATGCTATGAAAATGGCTGCGGGGATCGCCAGAAGCGCCCACCACGTTGTAACAAGACCCAAAGCAGCGATTATTATCGTGAAAGCAGTTGCGTAAATTCCACCGCGCATCAAAGCCCATGCAATTTCACCAAGGGCAACATCTAGTGGTCCTAGCGAAGTTGACAGCATGGCGTTATATAAACGACTCTCATTTAGTTTAAAGAAAACGTTCCAAGTTGAATCAAGCAAAGCGCCATTCATAGCACTTGTTGCTAATAGACCTGGTGCAATGTAGGCAGCATATGAAACTTCGACACCATTTGAAGAAATAGTGCCAACCAGTGCACCTATGCCATATCCAAAAGAAAGCAGATAGAGAACAGGCTCAAAGAAGCCACTTAATACGGCTAGCCAGGCGGAGGATTTAAATGAGATCCAGTTGCGCAATAAAACTTGCTGCGGGCGGCCGGCGTAATATTTATCGCCAAATTTGCCTAACCGGCGCTCTGAAAGTTGAACTGCTTCAGTAGTCATTTACTTCTCTAACCGATCGCCGAAAACGCGAGCAGAAAAGAACAACCCAACCACGATCATGGTGGCCAGTACGCCGATATGCGTGAAGAGTTGGAGCCCAGACAATGGGTAGTCATAAGTTAGATAGCGACCAAGTTCAGTAGCGTGCCAAAGAGGCGAAATCCAACCGAAAAACTGCAAGAAAACGGGCATTTGTGAGAGCGGATAGAAAGTTCCGGAGAATAAAAACATCGGAATCATGATGAAACGGCCAACAATTGTGAAGAAGAATTCTTCCTTCTCAATTTTTGCGGCTAGAGCAAGCATTACGGCAGCCATCGCAGCTCCTGCAAATAGAGCTGCGGGCATTGCCAACCAAGCGGTATCTGATTCAAGTGCACCGAATAGATAAAGCACGACCCAGTAAATAACTACTGAAATTATCGTGCGGAACATCGCAGCTAAAAATATTCCCGAAGAGATTTGTCGGGCCGTCAAAGGCGTAGAGCGCATACCGAAGAAGGTGCGCTCCCATTTAAAGCCAGCCATAGTCGGGAAAATAACTTCATCGCTACTACCCTGAATTGCCGCACTTGCTAGAAGAGCAGGCGCTAAGAAAGTTAAGTAACTAACGCCATCAACGCCGTTGTTTGCATCAATTAATGAGCCAACACCGATTCCAATAGAAACTAAATAAAGTGTTGGATTTACAACTGCAGCAAAGAGAATTATCCAAATCCATTTAGCCATATTGCGAATGCGGGCCTCTGCCACATGCAGGATGCCAAATTTAGAAACTGGACGAATTTCGTTGCTCATTACTCTACCAATGTGCGCCCAGTTAGACGCAAAAAAACATCTTCAAGCGAGCTACGTCTAACCAATGAAGTATTCGGATGAATTCCTTTAGCCGCAATCTTTTCTAGCAAATGTTCGCCATCTTCGGCATAAAGCAAAATTCGATCAGGTAGAACTTCAATACGCTCAGCAAGTGGTCGAAGTATTTCAACCATTTCTTGATTACGATCAGAGCCGAAACGGACTTCCAAAACCTCTTTGGTTGAATAATCTTTAATCAATTGTGCCGGACTATTCTCAGCCATAATTTTGCCTTTATCCATCACGATTAAGCGATCACAAAGTTGTTCAGCTTCATCCATGTAGTGAGTTGTAATAAGTAGCGTCACGCCTTGCTCTTTAAGGCGGAATAAACGATCCCAGAGAATGTGACGAGCTTGCGGATCTAAACCGGTTGTCGGTTCGTCAAGCATCAAAATGTCAGGTTCGCTAACAAGTGATCTAGCAATAGTTAAACGACGTTTCATGCCGCCACTAAGAGCTTGAACTTTTGTATCTTTCTTCTCTTCTAATTGTGCGAATTCAAGTAGTTCTGGAATCTTCTTATTGATAAAGCTGGATGAAAGACCGAAGTAACGTCCGTAGATAAATATGTTTTCAGAAACGGTAAGTTCAACATCGAGATTATCTTGTTGAGGAACAACGCCTAAGTGAGCCCGAATCTGCGGACCATTTATTTCGGGATCTTTTCCGAGAATTGTTAATGTGCCGGAAGTACGAACCGAAGTTGCACCAATTATGCGCATCGTGGTTGATTTTCCAGCCCCGTTAGGTCCTAAGAAACCAAATGATTCACCTTTGGCAACTTCGAAATCAATGCCATCGACAGCGACAAAGTCACCGTAGGTTTTAGTTAGCCCGCGAGCAACAATTAATTTTTCTGACACATCTAATTCTAATGAAAATCCTGAGAATTTCGTAATTAGAGGTGAAGATACCTGAAATTTAACGGCAATTGCCTAGAATGACGGGGTGAATAGCTCATCTGAAATTCTAAAAGCGCTAGAGAATGAATCTATCGAGATTCTTCGCGAGACTGCAGCGGCATTTAGAAAACCAGTATTGCTATATTCGATCGGAAAAGATTCAGCGGTTTTGCTTCATCTAGCTGCGAAGGCTTTTTATCCAGCCCCGATCCCGTTTCCAGTAATGCATATAGATACCACCTGGAAGTTCAAAGAGATGATTACTTTTCGCGACGAAATGGTTTCGAAGTACGGTCTAAATTTGATCACCCACACCAACATAACTGGGGTTCAGGAAAATATCACTCCCTTTACTGTGGGAATATCTGAATACACCCGAGTTATGAAAACTGTGGCGCTACGACAAGCCTTAGATAGCAACAATTTTGATGCAGCAATTGGTGGTTCGCGAAGAGATGAAGAGCGCAGTCGAGCAAAAGAACGCATTTTTAGTGTTCGAGAGTCTGGGCATCGCTGGGATCCAAGGCAGCAGAGGCCTGAACTTTGGCGAACTTATAACCCTCGAATTACTTCAGAGCAGTCAATGCGCGTTTTTCCGTTATCGGATTGGACTGAGCTAGATATCTGGAATTACATCCTTTTAAATGATGTTCCAGTTAACCCGTTGTATTTTGCTAAGGAGCGCCCTGTTGTTTTTCGTGGCGATCAAATGATCATGGTGGACGATGAACGATTCCCGTTAATTAATGGCGAGACACCTGTAATGCGCAAAATCAGATTCAGAACCCTTGGTTGCTACCCACTTACTGCTGCTGTTGAATCAGATGCGACAACTATTACCGAAATTGTTGAAGAAGTAATGAATGTTAAATTGAGTGAACGGGCCACTCGACTAATTGATGGCGAAAAAGAAGATTCCATGGAAAAGAAGAAAACCGAGGGTTACTTCTAATGAGTAAACCGATCATTCGCTTGGTTACCTGCGGCAGTGTTGATGATGGAAAAAGCACGTTAATAGGCCGTTTACTGGTTGAAACAGACAGCGTCCCACATGACACAGTTGCGGCTGCTAGAAATGTTCGCAGAAGTGGATCCACGATAGTTGCCGGCGATATTGACTTTAGCCTCTTAACCGACGGACTTGAGGCTGAACGCGAACAAGGAATCACAATTGATGTGGCCTATAGGTCTATGTCACTGCTTAATGGCCGCCGATTAATAATTGCTGATGCGCCTGGTCATGAGCAATACACCCGAAATATGGCAGTAGCTGCCTCTCGCGCTGATGTTGCGTTGGTTTTGGTTGATGCAGCTCGCGGGATCAGAACTCAAACATTACGACATCTCACAATCTGCTCTTTGATGGGCGTTGCACGAGTTGCTGTTGTCGTAAATAAACTTGACGCAGTTAATTACGACGAAGCGATTTACAATTCAATTGTTAATGAACTTTCCGAAGTTGCCAAGCGCCTTGAAATTTTAGATTACATGGCGATTCCAGTTAGTGCATTAGTTGGCGACAATGTAATAAGCCGAAGCGAAAATATGCCTTGGTATAACGGGCCAACTCTGCTCGAATATATACAAACCTGGAACAAACCAGATGATGCGCACCTTTTGCCTCACATGGGCGTTCAGTTAATCTCTAGAGCAGAGAATTTTCGCGGACTCTCTGGCACAGTATTAAACGGCACGTTTAATTTAGGCGATGAAATTGTTGTGCTGCCGAGCAAGCGCAAAGCTAAAATTTCTAAAATTCTCACCTACGATGGCGAACTTAAGTCAGTCGGTGATTCCGAAACCGCCATCATGGTTTTAGAGCCTGACATTGACGCAACTCGCGGTGATTCGATTCAACTCGCAAGCAATTTTATTAATCCGGCAGATCGCTTTAAGGCGAACCTAGTTTGGCTAGGAGATACCGAACTTATACAAAGCCGTTCCTATTATTTGATAAGCGGCTCAATGCAGGTACCTGCAACGGTAACTTCAATTAAATATCGATTAGATGTTAATAGCGGCGAGCATGATGCGGCAGATCTCTTGCAAATGAATGAGATCGGTGTTGTGGAGATAGCTACAGATTCGCCAATATCGCTTAATACCTACAAAAATGAGCGTAATACGGGCAGTTTCATCTTGGTCGATCGTGTAACTCTAAATACGGTTGCAGCTGGAATGGTTATTCATGCTTTACGACGCTCGGAAAACGTTACTGAACACCGATACGAAATAGATGCCCTCACCAGGGCTGCTCAGAAGAATCAAAGCAGTAAAGTTATTTGGCTAACTGGTTTATCTGGCTCTGGCAAATCTACAATTGCAAATGAGCTAGAGAAGCAGTTATTTGCGAATGGTCTCCATAGTTATGTGCTTGATGGCGATAATTTGCGACATGGAATAAATAAAGATTTAGGTTTTACCAAAGCAGATCGAGCTGAAAACGTTCGCCGCGTAGCTCACATCGCACAATTAATGAGCGATGCAGGGCTAATCGTAATCGTTGCGCTAATTAGTCCATTCAGTACTGATCGCGATTCTGCGCGCTCATTATTTGAATCAGGAAAATTTGTCGAAGTCTGGGTAAAGACTCCAACTGAAGTCTGTATCGAGCGGGACCCTAAAGGTCTCTACAAGAAGGCAGCTTCGGGCTCTATTCCGAACATGACTGGCATCGGGCAAGAGTACGAAGCTCCTGAAAACGCTGAATTAGTTCTAGACGGAACAATTCCGGTACCAGATAATATAAAAATAATTTTGGACACAATTTTATGAACTGGATCTTTTTCGCACTAGCAGGATCAATTGCCCAGTTAGTAGATGGCTCGCTAGGAATGGGTTTTGGCCTAACTAGTTCGACCTTGCTTCTTACTTTGGGCGCATCGGCTGCCGTCGCTTCCGCCGCCGTACATGCTGCAGAAATTGGAACAACTCTGGCATCTGGTGCATCTCATTGGCATCGAGAAAATATTGATAGAGATATCTTGAAAAGGATTGCCATACCGGGCGGCATCGGGGCCATCTTGGGAGCAACATTTCTCTCTAATATAGATTTATCGGGCGGCAAAATATTCATCTCAACCCTTTTGCTTCTACTTGGCTTGGTACTTCTTTACCGCAATATTTTCGTGCCTACGACAGCTAATATCGCCGAAATTACAAACCCCAAATACCTCACATTTCTAGGCGCAACTGGTGGCTTTGTCGATGCTGCCGGCGGAGGTGGCTGGGGTCCGATAGTTACGCCAACGCTATTAGCTACCACACAGACTGAGCCACGAAAAGTTATCGGTACTGTCTCGGCTGCTGAATTTGTCGTCGCTGTATGTGCAAGCCTGGGTTTCTTGCTGAATATAAATCGATTAGATATTGATTGGTCTGCAGTAGGCGGACTTGCATTGGGTGGAGTTTTAATGGCACCTGTGGCTGCAAAGTTAGTTAGCTGGATGCCTCGCCGGCAACTCGGAATAGTAGTAGCGGTAGCAATTATCTTGCTTAATGCCGTAAGACTCCTAGGATTCTGATGAAGAAGAAAGTTTATTTGCATGTCGGCTTTCACAAGACCGGCACAACTGC
>CAZUWN010000051.1:0-1737 GCA_964624105.1 uncultured Candidatus Planktophila sp.
GACAAGCGCGAAAAGCCAGAGACTCGTGCAACTAAGTTTGTAGCAGAACGCGCAACACGTCCTGATCGCAATCCAGCACCGGCACGTAATTCCGACACTGTTCCATCAACTCGTCGCGATGCAGCTAAAGCTCGTGCAGATCGCAGCAACGATGGTCGTCCGAATTTTGAACCACGCAAGCGCGAAAAGTATGTTCCAGGCGTTGGTAAGCGCAGTGAAAACACAGCTCGCGATTTAAAGCGTGCTGAAGATCGCACTAACTCTTATAACCGCCCAGAGCGCACATCAAGTGCTTACGGTCGCACTCACTCAGCAACAACCGATTTCGGTGCTGACGATAATTACATCTCAGCGAATTTAGCTGATGCTAATTTGATTGATGCCACACCAAAGACAGCAATCACAATGACTTTCGCTGAACTAGGTATTGCACCTAAGTTAGTTGAACGCCTTACTGCACAAGGAATTAACCATCCATTCCCAATTCAGATTGCAACACTGCCTGATGCTCTCGCTGGTAATGACATTTTGGGTCGCGGACAAACAGGTTCAGGCAAGACTCTTGCTTTCGGTTTAGCAATGCTGACTAACCTAAATGGTCGCGTAGCAAAGCCTCATAAGCCACTTGGTTTGGTATTAACACCAACTCGTGAATTAGCACAGCAGATTGATGAAGTTTTAACACCACTTGCGAAATCAATTGGTCTTGATTCAGTAGTAATCGCTGGCGGAATGCCTTACGGCAAGCAGATCACTGCAATGCGTCAATCTTGCCCAATCTTGGTTGCAACACCAGGACGTTTGATCGATCTACTTGATAAAGGCGAAGTTCAACTCGATGATCTACAGATCACTGTGCTTGATGAAGCCGATCAAATGGCTGACATGGGCTTCTTGCCAGTTGTTAAAGAAATTCTTGATCAAGCAAAGCCAGATGGACAGCGCTTGTTGTTCTCAGCGACTCTTGACCGCGGCGTAGATGCGCTAGTTAAGAAGTATTTGAATGATCCAAAGACTCACTCATTGCAGAACGATCGTGCCTCAGTTTCAACAATGAAGCACTACGTACTAACAATGCAGACCACCGATAAAGATGATGTAACTGCGCAGATCGCATCTCGCAGCGGCAAGACCATCTTGTTCGTAAAGACTCAACGTGGCGCTGATCGCTTAGCTGACAAACTTGCTCATGCAGGTGTTCCAGTTGGCGCACTTCACGGTGGAAAGTCACAAGCAGTTCGTACTCGTACTTTGGCACTCTTTAAGGAAACCCCTAACGCAGCCCTAGTTGCAACAGATGTTGCAGCTCGCGGTATTCACGTTGATGGCATCTCTTTGGTTGTGCACTTCGATGCACCAACTGATCACAAGGATTACTTGCACCGTTCCGGTCGTACTGCTCGTGCTGGCGAAGAAGGCAATGTTGTTCTTCTTTCAACCACTAAGAGCCAGTCAGGTGTTAAGTCACTAACTTCACGCGCAGGCGTTACTCCGATATTTGTTCACGTTGAACCAATGTCTAATGAGTTAATTGATATCACTGGCGCTGTTGAGCCTTCAGGTATTCCATACATCGCACCAGTAATGGAGAACAAGGGACCAAACCGCGGCAACCGTCGCCCTCGCCCTAACTCAAGCGAACGTCGTCGTCGCCCTCGTTAATTCGATTTGATCTAACCGGTTTAGTAACTCCAGGGTTACTTCACCGGCTTTAGGTGCAACGCAGGCGTAAGAAAT
>CAZUWN010000051.1:1837-6526 GCA_964624105.1 uncultured Candidatus Planktophila sp.
CAAATTTGTTAGCGAATCATGGCGGCCATCGTGTGAGATTGGTTCGAAAATCGGTTTTTCCATTAGATTACTCATCTCGAGGGAAGGAGAGTGATGTGAGCGCTGAATCAAGTAAGCATCTCAGCCAATCTGCCCGTCGCAATATCGTGACAGCCCTGCTCAACTTAGAAGGTGCTGTCGTATTAGCCCTAGGGGCTTTTCTAATTTTTAAAGCACTAACTACTGATTCAGTTGAATTAGCACCACTAACTGGTGAATTATTATTCGCAGCGATTGGTGGCTTAGGGCTGTTGGCATCGGCCTATTCATTTAAAAATAAGCGCAGATTTGGTCGAGCCCCTGCAGTATTGGCCAACTTAATCGCACTTGGCGTCGCAAAATATCAATTTGAAGGCGGCCTCTGGTTTGTTGCCCTGCCGCTAGTTATTGTTGCGGCGTTAATCCTTTATTGCGCAGTAACTATTGTTCCGGAAAGTAAGTAATGGTCAGCATTGCAGTTGTTGGTAGCACCAATATCGACATGGTTGCATACACCGATCAAATTCCAGAACGTGGTGAAACTGTTACCGGTAAAGACTTTGCTATTGGTTTCGGTGGCAAAGGTGCAAACCAAGCTGTTATGGCAGCGCGCTTAGGGGTTCAGACTTATATGGTCGGCGCCGTTGGTGATGATGTATTTGGTCAATCTGCAATTAAGAATTTTGTTGATCAAGGTGTAAACACCGAGTACCTAGCGACCGTGCCTGGCTCTAGTGGTGTGGCACCTATTTGGGTCGATGGTGGTGGCGATAATCGAATCATCGTGGTTCCTGGTGCTAATGCCAAAGTAACTGTTGCTCAAGTTGAAAATGCAATTAACTCCATTAAAGATTTAAAGGTAGTCATCGGACAGTTTGAAATTCCAGTTGAAGTTACAACCGCTGCATTTGTAGCTGCCCGCAAATTAGGAATCACAACAATTCTAAATCCGGCTCCGTATCGAGATATTCCGGCTGAACTATTGGCGGTCACCGATTGGTTAATTCCAAATAGTCACGAATTCCAAGATCTACACCCACAACATTTAGATCCAAGTTCAGATGGAGTCATTTCTGATTTCGCCGCAGCCCAGAAAATAAATTTAGTTGTCACATTGGGCGAAGATGGCGTCGTAATCGCCGATGGCACAATCACAAAAGTTGCCGCGCAAAAAGTTAAACCGGTTGACACCACAGGTGCCGGCGATTGTTTCGTGGGCTCCTTTGCATTTGGCTTGGCTACGCAAATGTCACCAGTTAAGGCGGCCGCCCTGGGCTGCCAAACCGCGGGGCTAAGCGTTACTCGGCTAGGAGCGCAGAGCTCTTATCCGACAGCTGCTGAAGTTGCTGACTTTCTATCGGCTTAGCCGATCGCTGCTAAATGTGCCCAATATCGCTTAAATCACGCTGCCATCTTTGACTAGACGAATTTAGTCATGGGGGCTCACCTCGGTAGACTTCTTAGGTAGATCGCTACTAACAAGGGGAGAAAGCCAGTGTCGGCTTCCGATTCAAATATCGATTTTGGTGCTAACGATTGGTTAGTCGAAGAAATGCAAGAGCGATACCTTGCAGATCCCACTTCAGTTGATCAAGCTTGGATTGAGTACTTCACAAAGAACGGCGTTGCTGGCACAAGCAATGCAGCTGCTCCTAAAGCTGGCGTTCCACCAATTCCTAAAGCGATGCAAGCACAAGCGGCAGCTCCTGTTGCCGCACCAGCGCCCGTTGCGCCAGTACAAACTCAACAAGCTTTAGTAACAGCGCCTGTTGTAACAACTGCACCGACACCAGCAGATCCGATTGCCAAGCCAGTTCCAGTTTTAGTAACTCCAGCAGCCTCATCATTAACTCCGATTCGTGGAGTTAGCGCACGAGTTGTGCAAAGTATGGAAGCTTCACTTAGCGTTCCAACTGCAACAAGTGTTCGTGCAATTCCAGCAAAATTAATGATCGATAACCGCATCGTGATTAACAATCACTTGAAGCGTACTCGCGGTGGAAAAGTTTCCTTCACTCACTTAATTGGCTACGCGATGATTAAAGCAATGCGCGCAATGCCAGAGATGAATGTTTTTTATGGCGAGATCGAGGGCAAACCAGCAATCGGTCAACCAGAACATATCAACATTGGTATCGCAATTGATTTAGCTAAGCCAGACGGTTCACGTCAATTATTGGTTCCATCAATTAAGGGTTGCGAAGATTTAGATTTCGCACAATTTGTAAGTGCTTATGAAGAAGTTATTCGCAAAGCTCGCGGTGGCACACTGACTGTTGAAGATTACGCAGGCACCACAGCCTCACTTACGAATCCAGGCACTATCGGCACTGTTCACTCAGTTCCACGCTTAGTTCAAGGTCAAGGCTTAATTATTGGCGTTGGAGCTATGGATTACCCAGCTGAATTCCAGGGTGCATCTGATGAAACCTTGGCCCGCATGGCTGTTAGCAAGGTAATTACCTTAACTAGCACTTACGATCACCGAGTTATTCAAGGTGCTCAATCTGGTGATTTCCTACGCCGAATTCATGAATTAATTCTTGGTGCAGATAGTTTCTATGAAGATATTTTTGCCGCGCTTCGAATTCCTTATGTGCCAATTCATTGGGCTACCGATCTTGATTTCACTCGTGATGACCATATTTCAAAGACTGCTCGCGTTCAACAATTGATTCAGGCATATCGCACTAATGGTCACTTGATGTCTGATACTGATCCACTGGAATACAAGCAGCGCTCTCACCCAGATCTAGAAGTTGAAACACATGGCCTAACTCTTTGGGATCTAGATCGTGAATTCGCAACCGGTGGTTTCGGCGGCAAAGCATTTATGCCACTTCGCAACATCCTCGGTATTTTGCGCGATTCATATTGCCGCTCAATCGGTGTGGAGTATATGTTTATTGAAAATCCAGCTGAACGTAAGTGGATGCAAGAACATATAGAAGTTGGAACTCCAAAGGTTGCACGCGAAGAACAATTGCGTATTTTGCGCAAGTTAAATAGCGCCGAAGCTTTTGAATCATTTTTGCAAACAAAGTTTGTGGGCCAGAAGCGATTCTCACTTGAAGGTGGCGAATCTGTTATTCCACTTCTTGACGCGGTAATTTCAGCAGCAGCTGAAGCAAAACTTGATGAAGTTTGTATCGGTATGCCACACCGTGGTCGCTTAAATGTGCTCGCAAACATTGCCGGTAAATCACACGGTCAGATCTTCCAAGAATTCGAAGGTCACTACCAAGAGAATCAAGTTCAAGGTTCGGGCGATGTTAAGTACCACTTAGGTACTGAAGGCATATTTACCGCCGAATCAGGTGCAACAACCAAGATCTATTTGGCTGCAAACCCATCTCACCTAGAGGCGGTAAACCCAGTACTAGAAGGCATTGTGCGGGCTAAGCAAGATAAGTTGAATATTAAGAATATTTTCTCAGTTCTACCAATCTTGATGCACGGCGATGCTGCCTTTGCTGGTCAAGGTGTAGTTGCCGAGACTCTGCAGATGTCACAACTTCGTGGCTATCGCACTGGCGGAACTGTTCACATCGTGGTTAACAACCAAGTTGGTTTTACTACTTCGCCTCATGGTTCTCGCTCTTCAACTTACTCAACCGATTTTGCCAAAATTATTCAGGCGCCGGTATTCCATGTAAACGGTGATGATCCTGAAGCATGTGTTCGAGTTGCATATTTAGCTTTCCAATATCGCCAAGAATTTAATAAAGATGTTGTGATAGATATGGTTTGTTACCGACGTCGTGGACACAACGAAGGCGATGAGCCAAGTTTTACTCAGCCACTTATGTATAAGTTGATTGATGCTAAGCGCACTACTCGTACTCTTTACACTGAAAGTTTGATTGGTCGTGGCGACATCACACAGGTGGAAGCCGAAGCAGTTGCCAAAGATTTCCAAGATCAACTCGAGGCCGTATTTGCTTCAGTTCATAATCACGAAGCTGAACAACCAGCCCACCGCCAAATTCCACAGGTACCAGCACCTACAACTGTTGATACCTCAATAAGTGAAGCAGTTGCTCGCCAGATTGCAGCTACCCAAGTTGCAGTGCCCGAAGGATTTACAATTCATCCGAAGTTGATTCCGCAACTAACTAAGCGCGTTGAAATGTTAAACGATGGCACCATCGACTGGTCAATGGGTGAAACTCTTGCTTTTGGTTCATTACTCCTTGAAGGTCGCCCAATTCGTTTAGCTGGTCAAGATTCGCGTCGCGGTACTTTCTCAAATCGTCACGCCGTGATCGTTGATAAAGAAAATGCTAGCGAGTGGACTCCACTACGTGGCCTGATTCAAGATGAAAATCAATTCTTCGTTATCGACTCATTACTCTCGGAATACGCTGCAATGGGCTTCGAATACGGCTATTCAGTGGTCCGCGAAGATGCCCTTGTTATGTGGGAAGGCCAGTTTGGCGATTTCAGTAATGGCGCTCAAACAATTATTGATGAGTTCATTTCTTCAGCTCTACAAAAATGGGGCGAGCGTTCTTCAGTAGTTCTGCTTCTGCCACATGGTTACGAAGGTCAAGGACCAGATCACTCATCAGGTCGCATCGAACGTTACCTCTTGCTCTGTGCTGAAAATAATATGACGGTTGCACAACCTTCAACACCTGCTTCTTACTTCCACTTATTGCGTTGGCATGC
>CAZUWN010000052.1:0-4393 GCA_964624105.1 uncultured Candidatus Planktophila sp.
AAGCGCTCGGAATATGCCGCAGGAACTTCGCCATTTAGGCGACGCGCTAAACCTGCCTGAGATTCTTTGACTAACCAAGTTACTTCAGTTTCACCGGCCGGAACTGGGAATACTGGCATCAAATTTTCATTCTCACGTAATTTAACATCGCAACGTGAAGCGATCAGCAGCGTGTTATCGCAAGCTTCGGGTAACTCTTTAAAGAGTTCGCGCATCTCAGCAGGAGTCTTTAAATAAAATTCATCGTTATCAAATTTAAAGCGTTTTGGATCAGCCAAAGTTGAACCCGATTGCACGCAGAGCAAAGCCTCGTGTGATTTTGCATCAGCCTTAGCGGTGTAGTGCAAATCATTAGTTGCTAAGAGCGGCAACTTTAGATCTTTTGCTAACCTCATCAGATCGGCTTTAACCCGAGTTTCAATATCAATTCCGTGATCCATTAATTCCAGATAGAAATTATCGGCACCAAAAATATCGCGGTAATCACTTGCGGCGCGCAGTGCCTCTTTATATGCACCCATGCGTAATCGAGTTTGAATCTCGCCACCTGGGCAACCAGTGGTTGCAATAATTCCTTCGGCATACTTAGAAAGTAATTCACGATCCATACGTGGCTTGTAGTAAAAACCCTCAAGCGATGCCAACGAAGATAACCGGAAAAGATTTGCTAGGCCCACATTGTTTTCAGCCAGCATCGTCATGTGGGTATATGCACCACCACCTGAAACATCATCTTCGCCACCATCGGCCCACTTAACTCGACTCTTATTGAATCTAGATTCGGGCGCCACGTAGGCTTCAATTCCGATGATTGGTTTAATACCAGCTTTAGTTGCTTGCTTATAAAAATCAAAAGCGCCGAAAACATTTCCGTGATCGGTCATTGCAATCGCTGGCATTTCTTGCTGAGCTGCTGCTTGCACTAATTCGCCAACGCGCGCCGCACCATCGAGCATCGAGTACTCGGTGTGTACGTGTAAGTGAACGAATGAGTCAGACATTTAGCTAGAGATCTTCTTTCCGGAAGCCGATAATTATGGAAGAACCGCGTCGCTGAGCAGCCCCAATGATGTTTGTAGGTCACTTGGATAAGGTGCCTTAAACGACATTGGTGCCCCAGTAATCGGGTGGGCAAATCGTAGTTCTAAGGCATGGAGCCAAGGTCGCGCCATGCCTAAGCTTTTGGCTAATACTGGGTCTGCGCCATAAGTCGTGTCGCCAACTAGCGGATGATGAAGCGCTGAGAAGTGAACTCTAATCTGGTGCGTGCGGCCAGTCTCGAGTTCTACTTGAACTAGTGAAACTGATCGATAATATTCAATAACTTCGTAGTGAGTAATGCTGATCTTGCCATTAGCCACTACGCCAAATCGATGATCTTCTTTTGGGTGACGATCAATCGGTGCATCAATGGTGCCACTAGATGGATCAATGTGTCCTTGAATAAGAGCATGATAAATTTTTTCAACAGTGCGATCACGGAACGCGTCCTTTAAAACGTGATAAGCCTGATCAGATTTTGCAACCACCATTAACCCTGAAGTTCCAACATCAAGACGATGAACAATGCCGGCGCGTTCTGCGGGTCCGGTCGTAGTAATTGTGTAACCAGCTGCAGTGAGTGCGCCTACAACAGTTGGACCAGTCCAGCCAGGACTTGGATGTGCCGCGCAACCAACTGGTTTATCAATAACTACAATTGCGTCGTCGTCGTAAACAACTGTTAGACCTTCAATTGGGGTCAATGGAATTGGATCAGGATTTAGCGGTGCTGGTAAAAGAACTTCAATAATTTGGCCAGCTTCAACTCGTTCAGATTTTTGAAGCGCTCGACCATCGGTAGTGATATCGCCATCTTCTAGAAGTCGCACAACTGCAGTTCGAGATAAACCTAAGACACGAGTTAGCGCGCTGTCGATTCGCTCCCCTGCTACTCCTTCGGGAACAGCCAAAGTCCGCAGTTCACGATCACCTTTACTTTGCGACATCTACTGGCCCAACATTTCTAATTGTTAAAACTATTGCTAGGAACGCAGCAATTACGATCGCGCTATCAGCCAAATTAAATACTGGCCAACGGGTTAATTCGAGCCAATCAATTACCTCGCCTTTTAAGAAGCCTGGGCTTCGAAATAGTCGATCAGTTAAATTGCCTAGAACGCCGCCAAGGAGCAAACCAAGGGTATTTGCCCAGCCTAACGAGGTTATTTTACTGCTGTAATAAAGGATTGCGATGACTGCCGCGACGGCAATGCAAGTGAACACAATTGTCGCCCCAGTTGCAAAACTAAAGGCTGCTCCAGGGTTTCTTACCAAAGTTAATTGGAAGAAAGAGCCAAGAATTTCAACTGGATTACGTGCTGAGAGATTATTTACTGCCCAAATTTTGGAGGATAAGTCCAGCCCCCATGTAAGTGCCGCGACTAAATAGAGGCGGCGCACGTTAGCGCCGTTCTTCCTTAGCTTTGCAGATCATGCAGAGCGTTGCGCGTGGGAAAACTTGTAAACGGGCTTTACCAATTGTGTTGCCACATTCTTCGCAAAGACCATAACTCTTGGTATCAATTCGTTCTAGAGCACGTTCGGTTTGTAGAACCATGTCACGGGCGTTAATTACTAGCGACATTTCATGTTCGCGTTCGAAAGTCTTAGTACCCGCATCGGCCTGATCATCACCGGCACCTTCAGATGAAGAATGAATCAAGTCATCCATCTCAAGTTCAACTTTTTCTAATTCATCTTTCAAGCGCAGAAGTTCTTTTGAAATCTCAGTCCGGATTGCTTTAAGTTCCGCAGCAGTCCATGCTCCTTCATTTTCAGCAGCAACTAATGGTGATGGCGCAGCTTTCAATGGCTTAAGAGGTGCAACTTTTTTACTACTCTTATTGGGACGCGGTGGAGGTGGCATTACTAAACGGCGTTCTTCAACCACAACTTCAACGGGTGCGATTACAACAGTATTAACACTTACAGTTTGTGACTTTTCATCAACGCTAATTGTGGTTTTTGATCCTGCTTTAGCCGGAAATGGCTTGCCGATTGTTTTACTAGAAGCTGGCTTAGTTGCAGCTGGGCGGGCAACACTGGTCTTGGCCTTTTTAACTGGCGCAACTTTCTTGGCAGGGGCTGCCTTTTTAGCAACGGCTTTCTTAGCAGGTGCTGCTTTCTTGGCAGGGGCTGCCTTCTTTGCTACTGCTTTCTTCGCTGGGGCTGCCTTTTTGGCAGGGGCTTTCTTCACAGCGGGTTTAGCACTTTTTTTGTTAGGCACGCGGGGCACCTTATGCCCAATGAGCGCTAAATGCCACTCGCGTCACCGCGGCCCTTTTTAAAGTGAGGAAATTTTAGGCAAAGTCAGGTGAATTTTGGTTGCCAGCCTTTGCTTGGAATAGAATTCCCACAGGTTCAAAGCGCAATGACCAGGCCATCACCTGAGAGCGTTCCAGAAGAGGCGGCAGCTGCCGCGGTAGAACTGGAAAATGAACGCTAGTAAATAAGTGATCTACCGGTCTCTGATATTCAGATTCAGCGGTAGATAAGGCGGGTGGTACCGCGGTGATCGCTAAGTTGCGAAACCCGTCCCTCCATTTTCGAAAGTTATGAAGATGGAGAAGTAAATGACATTTCGCGCAATCCCAGCAGCTATTGATCTGCCTGCCATGGAGCGTTCCATCCTGACTTTCTGGAAAGAAAACTCGGTTTTCGAAGAATCAGTTAGCAATCGTGATGGTGCTGATACTTGGACTTTCTACGAAGGCCCACCAACTGCCAATGGTTTACCTGGCACCCACCATATTGAAGCCCGCGTATTTAAAGATGTCTTCCCTCGTTTTCACACCATGAAAGGCAAGCAAGTAATCCGAAATGCTGGTTGGGATTGCCACGGTTTGCCAGTTGAAATTGCAGTTGAGAAAGAACTTGGTTTTGCTGGCAAAGGCGATATTGAAAAATTTGGAATTGCCGCCTTTAACGACAAGTGTCGCGAATCAGTGCAACGTCACGTAGGTGCATTTACTGACATGACTAATCGCATGGGCTTCTGGGTTGATTTCGAAGAAGCTTATTGGACTATGTCGCCACAATATGTCGAGAGCGTTTGGTGGAGTTTAAAAGAGATCTGGCAAAAAGGTTTACTCGTACAAGATCATCGCGTTGCACCATATTGTCCTCGTTGCGGAACTGGTTTATCAGATCACGAATTAGCGCAAGGCTATGAAACTGTTACTGATCCATCGGTATTCGTACGTTTTCCAGTTACTAGCGGTCCTCTGCAAGAACTAGGCGCAGCACTATTAGTTTGGACAACTACGCCTTGGACTCTGGTATCTAATACCGCGATTGCCGTGCACCCTGAAGTTACCTACGTTGTTGCAAAGGTAACAACTGTGCAAGATGA
>CAZUWN010000052.1:4493-6484 GCA_964624105.1 uncultured Candidatus Planktophila sp.
GTTGTTAATCCAATTGCACCTGACGGCAAGTTTTTACCTGAAGTTAAATTAGTTGGCGGGCTCTTCTTCAAAGATGCTGACAAGCCGTTAGTTAAAGAGCTCAAATCACTTGGTGTTTTATATAAGCATGTGCAATACGAACACTCATACCCACATTGCTGGCGCTGCCATACTGCCTTGATTTATTACGCACAACCATCTTGGTATATCCGAACCACTTCCATCAAAGACGCCCTAATTCGCGAGAATGAAAAGACCGATTGGCATCCAGAAACCATTAAGACCGGTCGTTATGGCGATTGGTTGAATAACAATATTGACTGGGCGCTAAGCCGAAATCGTTTCTGGGGTACGCCGCTACCAATTTGGCGCTGCGAGAATAAACATGAAGTTTGTATTGGCTCACTAGCCGAACTCGGTGAACTAGCTGGGCAAGAACTTTCCAACTTAGATCCTCATCGTCCCTTTGTTGATGACATTTCCTTTAATTGTGCGGAGTGCAAAGAACCCATGACGCGCACCCCAGAAGTTATCGACTGTTGGTATGACTCAGGTGCAATGCCTTTTGCGCAATTTGGTTACCCTCATAAAGAGGGTTCCAAAGAGAAATTTGCCGCGGCCTACCCAGCTGACTTCATCTGCGAAGCTATCGATCAAACTCGCGGCTGGTTCTACACACTAATGACGATTGGAACTTTAGTTTTCGATCAATCTTCATATAAAACTGTTCTTTGCCTTGGCCATATTCTTGATAAAGATGGCCGCAAGATGAGCAAGCACTTAGGCAATGTTCTAGAACCAATGGCCCTTATGGAACAACATGGCGCCGATGCGATTCGTTGGTACATGTTGGCCGCTGGTTCACCTTGGTCTGCACGTCGAGTTGGGCACGAAGCGATCACTGAAGTAATTCGCAAAACGCTATTAACTTACTGGAATACCGTTTCTTTCCACGCCCTATACGCACAAGCGGCAAACTTTGAACTGTCTCAAGCGCCAGAGATGTCTACTCGCCCGCTGATGGATCGCTGGATTAATAGTGAATTGCAATCCTTAATTATTGAAGTTGATGAAGCGCTGAGTGATTTCGATTCGCAACGCGCTGGTAAAGCGCTAGCTGCATTTATCGATGATCTATCTAATTGGTATGTGCGTCGATCTCGTCGCCGCTTCTGGGATGGCGATGTTGCCGCAATGGCAACTTTGCATGAATCGCTAGTTGTTCTAACCCAATTAATGTCTCCGATGGTGCCATTTATTACGGAAGAAGTTTGGCAAGTGTTAGTTCGACCAGTTGATGCAAATGCCACTAGCTCAGTCCACTTAACCAATTTCCCAGTGGCCAATCGATCCCAGATTGATGAAACGTTATCTGCCCAAGTTGCTCTAACTAAGCGCATCGTTGAACTAGGCCGTGCTGCTCGCGCCGAAAGTGGCGTCAAGATTCGTCAACCGCTGCAACGCGCTTTGATCTCAGCAAAAGGCTGGGCAGCTCTACCAGTTGCTATGAAAGAGCAGATTGCTGAAGAACTAAATGTGATTGATCTAGAAGATATCGCAAGCGCTGATGGTGAATTAGTTGATATCTCTATTAAGGCGAACTTCCGCACGTTGGGTACAAAATTCGGTGGCGCAGTACAAGAGATTGCTAAAGCAATTTCCACACAGAACCCATCTGAATTAGTGGCAACGCTTCGTGCAAACGCATCAGCAAAAGTTGGCGAATGGGAAATTACCCTCGATGACTTAGTGGTTACCGAAACCCCTAAGAGCGGTTGGAATGTGGCTAGCCATGATGGTGAAAGTGTTGCTCTTGATCTAGCACTAAGCCCGGCGCTAATAAGCGCTGGACTGGTGCGTGAAGTTGTTCGCTTTATTCAAGATGCTCGCAAGACTAATGGTTTTGATATTTCCGACCGAATCAATATCACCTACAACGCTAACGCTGAAGTTATGGCTGCGATCGCGGCGGATTTAGCGCACATTCAAGG
>CAZUWN010000053.1:0-6465 GCA_964624105.1 uncultured Candidatus Planktophila sp.
GGACTAAGACGGCCACGGCATTTCCGTGACAGGAGGGTTAGTGCTCTCATTTACCCAAAGATAGGTCAGCGGACTGACATATATAAAGAGGTGAAACAAGAGGCTAAGGGTAACTCTTGCCTGCCTCAAAGAGAAAATCGGCCAATTTGCCCTGTGAATCAGGCTTGTTTGGGGACCTAAGCGCCAAAGCTCGGCGGACCAAAACGGCTATCAGGAAGACCGTGGCTGCGATTCGCAGCAGGCTGATCAAGGCGTAGCCGGTGACGGGCAAACCAAACCTGGCACCTGTCACGGTTGCTAGGTGTTGCCAGATTGCAACGTGATAAATAACTTCGGACACCTGCCAGATCCAGAACGCAGGTAGGTCGCGCTTATCAATTAGCGCAATTAATGCAAGCGGTGCCAACCACAGAACATATTGCGGCGAATAAACCTTGCTAACGCAAGTAACTGCTGCGATAACGATAAATGCAATTTGCGCAAGAGTTGGAATGTAGTCGAGTGAGAATAAGAAAATTCCGAGAGCGGCAATGCAAGCTAGTAATAATAAAATCGACAGGTAATTTAGGTTTGCGAGTCCAATCCCTAAAGCTGAGAGCGCGTACCAAAGTGATCCCCAGTCAGCAACGCGTTCAATATTTAACTTATAGAAATACCACCAACCATCTGGTGTCGTTAGCGCTACCGGTAAATTGATCGCTAGCCAAGTGCCTCCAGTTATTGCTAAATATCTAATGGCACCTTTGAGATTCGTATTTCGATAGAAAATATATATCGCAACTGGAATTAGGAAAACTGGAATAAATTTCGTTGCGATCGAGATTCCAATTGCTAGCGCACTTAAATCATATTGCTTACGGTCAAACCAATAAATCGAAATCATCATGGTTGCAATTGCCCAGAGATCCCAATTTATATATAGCGATGCAATTACTGCGGGTGTGAAGGAAAGTAGATAACCAAACTGTGGGCGAATTCGCGCAGTGATTAAAGCAACGGCGATAAATAGAAGTGCAAGAAGTGCGGCATTTAATAAATAGTAAGTTGTTGTAACTTCGGCAAGTTGCGCCGTTAAGTACATGACTAAACCAGTTATGACTGGATACTCGACTGGTTGTTCGCCACTAAATGCCCAAGCGCCGCTACCAATTGAGCGATTACCTAAAAGGCTTGGTAAATCAGAGTAACAAGCGTGAATATATTGACCTGGAGTAGCCCAGTTAAAGCCTATACAAGGCGAGAATTTGGCAAATGAAATCGCGCTGGCTAAAAACGCTAAGAAAACTATTGTGCGCGTTTTCAATTTAGATTCTTATTACTTCTTCTTATAAACCTGAACGCCGCCAGAAGTCATAACTACTGGATCTAGTCCGCCAATATTTGAAGGAGCTGGGAAATTCAGAACTGGTTCGCCTTTTAGTGCACCCTTCATAAACGCTGCCCAGATGCGGGCTGGGAAAGTTCCACCTGTTACTGAAGTTAAACCACCGATGCCATTAAGTGACTGTGATGCATTGTCACGGAAGAGGGCAACGGAAGCGGCCAACTGCGGGGTGTATGCGCTAAACCAAGCAGATGCATTCGATTGGCTAGTACCAGTTTTACCTGCGGCCGGTCGGCCTAAACTCAGTGCAGCACCGCCGGTTCCTCCAGTTACAACCTTTGAAAGTGAATATGTAAGGTCGGCGATAACGTCGGCAGCGAAAACTTCCTGGGTTTGCGGTTTACCTTCGTAAAGCACGCCGTTATTTGAACCAAGAACTTGGCTAATCAAATATGGCTTTGCGTAAATTCCATTAGCCGCAAAAGTTGCATAGGCACTTGCTACATCAATTACATGTGGGCTAGCTGCGCCGAGTACAACTGATGGTGTTGGCATCATGGCAACAGTTTCTGGAATGCCGGCACGTCTTGCGGCATCAACGACGTTATCTGGACCAACGCGGATTCCGAGGGGAACAAAGACGGTGTTTATTGAATGCGCCATCGCATTTAACATCGAGGTTTGACCCCAGCCTTCGTTTCCATAATTGGAAACTTCATACGGTTTGCCGGCATCGTCAAATGTTTGTGGGCTGTCACCATTCCACATTGAAGTCAATGGAATTCCTTGTTCAAGCGCTGCGATGAATGCAAATGGTTTGAAGGTAGAGCCAGCTAGCGCAATTGATTGAGTTGCATCGTTTAATTGCCGCGCTAAATAGTCTTTTCCACCATACATGGCAATGATTTCGCCGGTTCCGGGGCGAATCGCAACCAAACCAATATGCATATTATCTGGCGCTTTTGCGGGGGATTGCTTATTAACTGCATCGACTGCAGCTTGCTGTGCTTGTTGGACCAAAGTTGTTTTAACAACTAAACCACCGACCATAATTTGATCTTCCGTAAAGCCAAATTTAATTAAATCTTTACGGACCGCTTCAATGATGTGGCCTTTAGGTCCGCTTAGTGAACCAGAAGTTGCACGTGGCGCAATATAAGGAATCTTGAGTTTGGCTCCCTCTTTCTCGGTTAGCCAACCTTTTTCGACCATGCCGTTAACAACATAGGCAAAACGTGATTCGAGGCGAGGTCGGTTATCTTTATTAAAAGCTGGATCATATAAACCAGGTGAGCGCAGAATTGAAGCCAAAACCACCGCTTGTGAAACCGAGAGTTGATCTACGGTGCGATTGAAATACTGCTGCGAAGCAGTCTGCACACCATAAGAACCACGACCGAAATAAATTGTATTTAAGTAGTTCTCTAAAATTTCATCTTTAGAAAGTTGATTCTCTAATTTAATCGCAATTACTAGCTCTTTTATCTTTCGCTGAATTGTTCGCTCTGAAGTCAAAAATGCAGTTTTCGCATATTGCTGTGTAATTGTTGATCCGCCTTGCAGAGATCCGCCAAGTAAATTATTTTTTAGCGCACGCAAAATTCCTACTGGACTAAATGCTTTATTAGTATAGAAATCACGATCTTCAGCTGCCATCACCGCTTCACGCAGATGTAATGGAATTTTGGTGAGCGAAACAATGGTTCGGTTTTGGGCACCGATGCGGCCAATTTCTTCACCGTTGGCATATTGAATAATTGTGGCTTGGCTATTTACATATGCATTTGGGTCGGGAATTGAAACCGTGAAATAAGCAATCGCAAATAAGGTCGAACCCGCGACGAATCCAAAGCCACCCAGAAAGATGGCAGCCCTGATAAATAACCGTTTCGAGAGCTTAAATGCCATGGTTCTAGGCTACCTGTTAAGCCCAGTCACTATCTTCAAGGGTTCGGGTGTAACGGGGTGGTTTGCGCTCAACGCCATCACCCAGAACAAAAGAGACGCAGAGATGATTCCAGGAACAATCGCGACAAACTTCAACTATGTAAACCCGAAACTCACCATATTCTTTTTCCATTTGGCGTAGTTCTTCGGCATTTTTAATGCGACCTGAGTATTGGCCGAGTTGATCGCCAAAGGTGTACATAAGCTCAACCATTGAAACATGTTTGCAAACTGGGCATGGCCTGGTTGTTCTAACGCCATGGAATTTGGCCGCTCGCATCAAATATGGATCAGCATCGCAAGCATTGACCGTGCCTCGAAAGAGCGCAGCCAAAGTGGCACGCTTATCAAGTGAATAGTCGATGTACGAGCGTTGCGATTTCATTAAAGCTAAGAATAAAGGGTCTTAAGTAACTACGCTTGCCAATATGAACTTCTGGCAGTTGCTGAGGCACCCGCGGTTATCGCGCCTGCTATTAGTGCGCTGGATTGGCCAAGGTACTGATGGCATCTTTCAGGGGGCGCTTGCAACATTCGTTCTTTTCTCACCTGAACGTCAAGCCAGTGCTCTAAGTGCTGCGTTGGCATTTGCTGTTGTACTACTTCCTTATTCAATTATTGGGCCGTTTGTCGGAACGGTATTAGATCGCGTTTCCAGGCAACGAGCTCTTCTTATTTCTAACTTCTCTCGCGCTTTAGATTTACTTTTAATCGCTCTCTTGGTTTTCACGGGGCGAACCGGGCTAGAACTTACGGTTTTAGTTTTGATTGCATTTGGCCTTAACCGTTTGATTCTGGCGGCAACATCTGCTGGTTTGCCTTTATTAGTTGATCAACCAAATTTAATCTCTGCGAACGCTATGGCAGTTACTGGTGGTTCGGTCTTTTTAGTTTTAGGTGGCGGATTAGGCCTTGGGTTGCGCAAACTGTTTGATTCATTCGCAACTGCCGATCATGTTGATGCCTATTTAATTCTTGCGGCAAGTTGTGGCTATGCGTTGGCTTCAATAATGGCAATGCGTCTGCGTAAGTTAGAGATCGGCCCACTGGAGCATGAACGTAAACCAGCTTCACTTACCCAAGGTTTTGTGGAACTGCGCGAGGGATGGAAATTTCTTGGCGTTCACGTTGATGCAATGCGCGGAATTATTGCTAATGGTTTTCAACGCGGTGGGCTAACAGCACTTACTTTGGTTGGTCTGATGTTAGAGCGCAATACTTTTAACGATCCCAATCAGCCAGAAGCTGGATTATCAGGTTTAGCTTTGGCATTTTCCATTGCCGGTATTGGAATTGTTTTAGGTGCACTTATAGCCCCATTTGGCGTTAAAAAATATGGCCGCCACAAATGGATGAGAAGCATGATGTTCCTAAGTGTGATTGGCCCGCTACCGCTAGCTATTTGGGGAACCGAAGCAACTTTATTTCTTGCCGCATTTCTAACCAGTTTATTCGGGCAAAGTTTTAAAGTTACTAATGATGCACTCGTGCAATCTAAAATTAACGATTACTACCGTGGTCGTGTTTTCGCCGTTTATGATGTTTTAGTTAATGCCGCGATTGTTAGTGGTGGCGTGATTGCCGCGCTTTTGTTATCTGACTCGGGCCAAGGTTGGCAGGTACCTACTTTGGTATCAGCAATCTACTTAGCAACAGCGGTTCGACTATTGCGACCTGGAAAATTCCTGCCACCAAGCAAGTAACTCTTTAGTGGCAATTTCTTCACCTAGTGGGCCACGTTCTAACCGCAATTCAAGTAAGAAGTCGAGCGCTTTTCCAACCGTTGCTGAAGGTTTCAAATTAAGCAATTGCATAACTGCCGCACCATCTAGATCAGGGCGAATTTTATTTAACTCTTCAGCTTCCATAAGTCTTGCAATGCGGGTTTCTAAAGATTCATAAGCACTGGCTAGACGTTCAGCTTTGCGAACATTACGAGTCGTGCAATCGGCTCGAGTTAATACATGTAAATGAACCAGTAAATCACCAGAATCACGCACGTAGCGTCGCACTGCTGAGTCAGTCCACTCGCCATCTCCATAGCCATGAAAGCGCAGATGCAGTGCAGTAAGGGTTTCAACCGATTCCACTACTTCACTGGAATAGCGCATTTTCTTAAGTCGTTCGCGAGCCAAGCGAGCGCCAACAACCTCGTGATGATGGAAGGAAACTCCGCCACCTTCAATTAGGGCACGAGTTTTAGGTTTTCCAATGTCATGCATTAAAGCAGCTAACCTAATTACTAAGTTAGGCCCACCTAAACGTTCTTCTTGCGCGATTGCTTGTTCTAAGACAGTTATTGAATGCTCATAAACATCTTTGTGGTGGTGGTGTTCATCTATCTCTAATTTTAACTTTGGGATTTCTGGAATTACTAGCGCTGCTAATCCAGTATCGACCATGATGGAAATGCCACGGCGAGGATTACTCGACATTAACATTTTAGTAAATTCATCACGCACGCGTTCTGCCGAAACAATTGAGATTCGAGATGCCATATCTTTCATCGCCGATAGCGTTGATTCTTCGATTTCGAAATTTAATTGGCTGGCAAAACGAGCTGCACGCATCATTCGCAATGGATCATCCGAGAAAGATTGTTCGGGTGTTACCGGGGTGCGCAGAATTTGTTTTGCTAAATCAGCTAATCCATTAAATGGATCTATAAATTCAGGTGTCGCAGTTGTTAATTCAAGTGCCATGCAGTTAACCGTGAAATCTCGGCGCGATAAATCACCTGCGATATTGTCACCGAATTCAACTTCGGGTTTGCGACTTTCTGGATCGTATTTATCGCTGCGATATGTTGTGACTTCAACAGTTGTGTCACCACGTTTTGCTGCAACAGTTCCGAATTCAATTCCGGTATCCCAAATATTTTCGCCCCAGATTTTTAGAATCTTTTTGCTCTCTAGCGGCAGCGCATCAGTCGTGAAATCTAAATCGTTTCCCAAGCGTCCTAAAATTGCATCGCGAACTGGCCCGCCTACTAACGCCAACTTGTACCCGGCCGATTTATAGGCAGCGGCCAGCGAACTGGCTAGGGGGGCGCGTTCGATAAGCGAGCGAATAGCTATTTCGCCTGCGGCACCTAATGGACTCGTCACAATAGGTAAGGCTAGAGGACTACCCTTGCTCCATGACCCCGGCACCTAGTGCGGGCAGCGAAGGTACGAAGAAAAAGCGGCGACGTA
>CAZUWN010000054.1:0-2614 GCA_964624105.1 uncultured Candidatus Planktophila sp.
CCAAAACTACTTTTCTGAGGAAACGAGCCATGCTCGGTTCTGATCAAATGAGTACTTTGCGATTGATCCCACAGGAACGATCTCTTCGTAGACCGGATTAGAAACTACTGCGATCAGGTCACCTGATTGAGTTTCAATGGTGTACTCAACGTGCTCGCCATAGAAGACCACCTGAGAAACTTTACCTTCGGAAAATCCGTCAGCAGCAATAGTTGATGCTGATCTCTCAACCTTGATTGACTCGGGGCGAACTAGCAGAAGCGCAGTTGTTGAGTTGATTGCATCAGCTGATGCGCCAACTTCAATCTCTTTGCCGTTAAGTGTTACTTGAGCGCGGCTGTTACTTGTGCTCTTGACGCCTGTGACCTTGAGGAAGTTTGAGCGACCAACGAAATCGGCAACAAAAACTGATTTAGGACGTAGATAGATTTCAGCAGGAGTCCCTACTTGTTCAATCTTTGCATTTCGCATAACAACGATGCGATCAGAGATACTCATTGCCTCATCTTGATCGTGAGTTACGAAGATACTTGTTATTCCTAAACGTTGTTGCAGTTGACGAATCTCAATACGCATTTGAGCACGGAGTTTTGCATCTAGATTACTTAGTGGTTCATCAAATAAAAGTACTTTTGGCTTCATCACCATTGCTCGCGCAAGGGCTACGCGCTGCTGCTGCCCACCTGAGAGCTGATTAGGTGCACGATTAGCCAGGTTTTCTAGACTCATAATCGAAAGCACTTCAGCAACTTCTCGTTTGATCTGATCGTTAGGTGTCTTATTAGTTTTAAGGCCGTATGCCACATTTTCATAAACACTCATATGTGGGAACAATGCGTATGACTGAAAGACCATACCCATTGGGCGCTTATCCGGTGTTAAACGGCTGACGTCACTGTCATCGAGCAATATTTCACCGCTAGTAGGCGTTTCAAAGCCCGCGATCATGCGCAATGTAGTGGTCTTGCCACAACCAGATGGCCCAAGCAGCGTTATGAATTCGCCAGGCTCGATTGTCAACGTGACATTATCGACTGCAGTAATGCTCTCGCCTTTTTGACCAAAATCTTTAGTCAGATTATTAAGTTGAAGACGACTTGAAGTTGATCCTGATGCTGTTGTCATTACGCCTTCTCCTTGGTTGCTACCTGTTGATTGATTTCAAATACGAGAATAAATATTTTCATGTTAGGGGAGCCAATTGCACTTTTTCACTCTTATCACGAACTAATAGGTTAATAACTCCCATAACTGTTAGAACCAAAACAATTAAAATGTTGCAGAAAGCAAATGATGCACCGTAGCGCCCGGCATCTACCTCAGAGAGAATCTTTGAAGTCAAAATTGGAGTATCTGGCGTTGTAATAAATATGATCGCCGATAACGTAGTCATCGAGCGGGCGAATGCGAACATTAAGCCCGTTAGAAGTGCACCCTTAATAAGTGGCAGAGTTATCTTTCGGAAAGTTCTAAAGCCCGATGCACCAAGTGAAGAAGAGGCCTCGTCAATGGCAGGGTTAATCTGCTGAAGCGCAGCTACGCCTGATCTTTGCCCAGCAGGGCTAGAGCGAATCACGTAGATCATGATTACGGCAGTTGCACCGCCAAAGATTGCGCCACCACCTGCTAGTTGTGGCAGTATCGAAGTATCGCCCCATTTGAGTACATGGTTAAAGGTGATTGCATAACCAATACCTAGGACTGTCCCAGGAACAGCAATGCCGAGCATTCCAAGTACATCTACTAACTCGCGTCCGCGCTTTAACTTTCGCACGATCAACCAAGCCAAGATCATGCCCAATATGCCCGCTATTGGGGTAGCGATCAAAGCCATGATGGTTGTTTTAAATATCGCTTCATTACCGATGCCGCTGAATATGTATCGGAACCAATCGAGCGTGAATGTGTTATTTACTCCGAGAATCTTGATAAATCCACCAAAAATAACGGTCAGATATACCAAGACAATGAAGGCAGCTGTTAAGACCGGAATCACAAGCAGCGCAAACTTGGCAAATGGATTTTTCACGTAATTGACTTGCCCAGATGGCTTTCCGGTGACAGTTACTACATTGTTCTTCTGGCCCCAATAACGTTGGACCAAGAAAACTAACATGCCTGGCACTAAAAGAATTGCAGAGTAAGCAGCGCCAGCTGGTACGTCGTACTCACCATTTATCGCGATATATGCACGTGAAGATAAAACAGTGAAATCACCACCGATAACGAGTGGGTTTGCTAGGTCAGCAATGGCTTCAACAAAGAGAAGTAGAAATGAGCTGGCAATGCCAGGTATCAACATTGGGAAAGTTACTTTACGGAAAACTCTAAATTTAGAAGATCCTAAGCTCGCTGCTGCTTCATCAAGTGAAGGGTCTAGATTCTTCATCATGCCTAATAGGTTCATATAAGCAACTGGGAAGAATGAAGTTGTAAGCACAATCAATAAACCCGGATAGCCATAAAGTGTTGGACGCATTCCCAATAGATCGCTAGTGATCATGCCGCTTCGGCCGAATAACACAATCACCGCTGTAGCAAAAGCAAACGGAGGCGAAATCAGTGGAACCAAACAAATTATATGGAGTAATTTTTTGCCACGAAATTGCAGGCG
>CAZUWN010000054.1:2714-6376 GCA_964624105.1 uncultured Candidatus Planktophila sp.
CTTTAATAACCCCTATTTATTTACTTTGGAGCTACGGCGATTGTTGCGTCAAACTTTGCAGTCAACGCCTTCTTTGCAGCAGCAGCCTTTTCAAAGTCATAAGTAACTAGATTAAGGGTATTTAGCTTGACTGAGCGCTTATCAATCCTTGTTTTTGGATTTGTTAGCACTTGGTAAGCAGCAACTTTTGGTCCAAGGTTTTGAGCATCACGTGATAACGCAAAGTCAACATATGCCTTAGCAGCATCTGGATTCTTAGAACCCTTCACCAATGCAACGCCACCGATTTCATAACCGGTACCTTCGCTTGGGAATGAGACCTTAAGTGGCAAACCTTGCTCAGCACCAGCTACGCAGTCGTGTGAGAACACGAGGCCTACTGCTGCTTCACCGCGACCGACGATGGCAACTGGGCCAACACCGCTCTTGGTGTATTGCAAGATGTTCTTGTGCATGCTTGTCATATATTCAAGTCCAGCAGCTTCGCTTCCAAGACGTGTTACCTGTGTCCATAGAGTTGTAAATGCGGTACCTGATGTAGATGGGTGAGCAGAAGAAATATTCTTAACTAATTTAGCGTTAAGCAGTTCTGCCCATGAAGTTGGCACCTTGAGTCCAAGACGCTTGATTTCCTTGGTGTTAGTACAGAAACCAAGAGCACCTACGTAAACACCTGTCCAGAATCCATCTTCATCTTGATACTTCTTGGGAATCAAGTTACGAGTTGTTGATGCGTACTTCTCGATCAAACTACCAATTCGAGCAACGCCGAAACCATCAGCTGGTCCACCGTGCCATACATCGAACTCGGGATTAGCTTTTGCTGCCTCAAGTCGGGCAACAGTTTCACCTGATGAAAGGCGAACAAACTTTGTGGAAACACCAGTGAGCTTTGTAAAAGCACCAGTCATTGCGCCACACCAAGCTTCAGTTGCGCCACAAACCACAGTTAAGCTTCCGCTCAACTTGCGAGTTGGTGTGTAAACCAAGCCCTTAGCAGTCATCGCACAAGTATTAGTTGCGCCATTAACCGATTTGATTTCGCCTTCTTGGTAGCAATTCTTGCCACCCCAGTCAGCGGCAGATGCAGTTGTAGTCATAGCCGTGCTTAGTGAAACCACCATCACAGCTGATGCGGCAAGTGCGATCAGTTTCTTCTTATTCATATTTATCCTCACCTCTAGGTGTGAAAGGCTCATTAGAAGCTCTCCACGTGTCGCAATAGTACCTAGGGCTAACTCAAGAGCAAGAAATATGCCTGAAAATAGGATCACGAAACGGTAACGTACTGTCCCTAGGGGGAAATTCATGCGTAAGTTCTTGGTTTTACTGCTCGCTTCAACAATTTTTTCAACTCAGCTAATGAGTGCTAGCGCGGCCCCTGTTTATGTCTTTCCAATAGTTGGGTGCAAGGCCACCTACGCTAAATCGCACCATGATTATCAAGCAACCGATATTCAAGCCAAAGCTGGATGTAAATACGTGGCACCAATCGGCGGAACCATTACTGAAGTTTCTGCGAAAGATGTCTGGAGTTGGAAAAATAATTTTGGCGACACCCGCGGTGGCTTATCGGTCACTTTAGTTGGTGACGACGGGGTTCGTTATTACGGTTCGCACTTTAAGAAAATAGAACCTGGAATCGAGCCTGGCGTAGTTGTTGTTGCAGGGCAAACGCTGGCATATGTTGGCGCAACTGGTTCTGCTAAAGGCACCAAGCCGCATGTGCACTTTGGAATTTCCTGGCCGACGCCAGTTGAATCAAATATTTGGTGGGTGCGACGCGGCGTACTTTATCCATGGCCGTATTTAGATGCTTGGAAAGCTGGCACTGATAAGTCACCACTTAGTGCAGTAGAAAAGATGCGCAAGAAGTTAGGCGATGTTCCGCCTGCACCTAAGAAATAAGCAAAGAAAAAGGGAAAGAAATAACCCCCGCCGCTTTCGCGACGAGGGTTATTTTTAAACTAAGTGAAATTAGTTAGCGTTCACTGCATCGGCCTGAGGACCCTTTGGACCCTGTACGACCTCGAATGAAACTGACTGACCCTCTTCAAGGGACTTGTAACCGTTTCCTTGAATTGCTGAGTAGTGAACGAATACATCTTGTCCGCCACCGTCAACTGCAATGAAACCGAAACCCTTTTCAGAGTTGAACCACTTAACTGTACCTGTTGCCATCTTTTACTATCCTTCGATATGGGGGTGTTCCGAGAAATCCTCGAATCACGGTCTTCCTCTTGCTACAGCTATACCGAATATGTAAAACATGAAACGGGTACTGATAAAGCGTCCGACTAGGGCAAATCGTACCTCCTACTTGCGAGTTCACCTAAAGTTTTTTTCGCGAGATCACGCTCAAATCACCCGTTAATTTCCGCGATCTAGACAGTTAAAGGCTCATAGGTGTACAAATAGAGCACTAGTAAGTGCCGATGGGCTGGGGAAGGTCGCATCAAGTGCCCTTGCTAGGAGAGCTAAATGGAGCGAATTTCGCCCACGAATAACGCTGTATCAACCGGTTCGCTAATAATTCATAGCGCGCCTTCTGCTTTGCGTACCCATATTGATTGGGCGATCAAAGATATTTTGGGAAAGTCGGTTCAGATTCAATGGCGCCCACAACCAAACTTCGTTGGCACCTATCGCACCGAAATAACTTGGCGTGATCTAGCCGGCAACGCAGCAAAACTTTGTAGCGCTCTTTCAAGTTGGCATTACTTGAGATTTGAGATTTTTGAAGCTACTAATAATGAAGGTGAACTATTTAGATTTCTGCCAGAGCTCGGCATCTTGCGCAATCAAACAGATGGGGCTGGCAATATTTTGCTCACCGATTCGGTGGTTGTTAACGCTTTGAGTAATTCATTCGAGGAAGATGAATTACGCGATGCGATTAACCGAATTCTGGGCAAACCTTGGGAAGAAGTGCTTGAGCCGCTGCGGGCGATCGATCAGCGAGAGGTGGCACCGCTGCAAGCTATCTAGAATCTATGGGTATTCCTATTTGTTAAGTAGAATGAGGCCATGAGCCAAAACTTAGAAAATAGCAAAGTATCCATCGAGCGCAATAAAGGCATTGTCTTAATTGCTGCCGCCGTAATTCTTTCCATCGCATTAGGTGGCGGACTTATGAAAGTTGGTGCGGGATTCGCATCGCGCGCAAGTGATGGCATCACAGTTACTGGTTCGGCCAAAGTCGAAGCAACTGCAGATAAAGCAGTTTGGACGTTATCTATTTCGCAGTCATCACCAACCGTTAACACTGCAGTTTCAAAGGTGGCAGATGGCGTGAAAGCTTTATCTAGCTACTTAACTGCCGGCGGCGTAACTAATGACCAAATTACTTTAGGCGCAGTTTCTACTTATGCCAACGAAGAATATGTAAATGGCAACAGCACTGGTCGCATACTTTCCTACCGAGCCAGCCGAGATGTAACTGTTCGTACTAAGGATGTGCAATTAGTTTCTAAGTTGAGCCAAGGAATCGGCGACTTACTGCAAACTGGCGTGCCAATTAATAACTATGGTCCGCAGTATTACATTTCAACACTTTCTGATCTTCGCCCTAAGTTGTTGGGCGAAGCAATGAAAGATGCTCGCGTTCGCGCTGAATCCATCACTAAAGCAGTAGGTGGTTCAGTTGGTGCGGTAATTAATGT
>CAZUWN010000055.1:0-6315 GCA_964624105.1 uncultured Candidatus Planktophila sp.
CGAGGCTTGATTTCAGAGATTTCAATTGTTGGATTAGTTGTCATGGGCGCAGGGTGCGCGCATTTTGAATGCGGCTATCTGAGCTAAGTGAAATTCTGAGCAAAGCCGCCCGATTTCTTACCCGAAGTTAGCGGCAATGGCCCGCAGAGTCAGATGCGCTCTTGATCAGAGAATCTCACCGGGCAAAGCAAACGACCCGCAACGATTAACTCGCTGCGGGTCGTTCGATAAAACTTTTTGGTGATGAAAAATTACTGAGCTTTGCCAAGGATGCGATTTACCTTGGTGCCACAGACTGGGCAAATGCCCTGTGCCATGCGACGACCAGAGTCAGAAACCTTTACAGTTCCTTCAAAATCACGCTTCTCTTTGCACTTAACGCAGTAAGCGTCACCTTTGTATGTCTCTGCCATGTGAAGCCTCCAATCGACGCGAGCATTTGTCGATGGAATTCGACGAAATTAACTTGCGTGCAGGCTTTACGATACCCCCGCTCACGCTCAAACTGGGGCTTCTGAGCGTGGTTTGTGGGAAGTTTTTTAGGCGCGTCTAGGCCTTATTTAACCTCAGGCGGGGCCAGATCGCTCTCGGCCAGCTCATAGCCATCGAGGTAGGCCTGGGCTTTCTCGCCATCGGGGTAGGCGGCCAGAATCGCTTGAAAATCTGGGCCATGGTCGAAAAAGCGCAGGTGGATCGCTTCATGAAAGAGGACATAGTCCTGAACATAGGCTGGGGCAAAGCGCAGGCGGTCAGAGATTCGGATGCTGCGGTCGATGCCGGTGCAAGATCCCCAACGCTCACGCATCTGGCGCCAGTCGATACTGGCGGGGCGTTCGGTGATTTCGGGGGCATAAGCCTCGATTAGAGCCACGGTGCGGGCGATCAGGACGCTTTCAGACGGGGTGCGATCAGCTTCGGCGCTTCGAATCCGCTCGACCATCTCGGGGACGATTGATCGCTCATCGGCTTTACTCATTCGAGCCGGAATCGAAACTACTATCTGTCCACCTTGGCGATATGCCGAGATATTTTTCTTCCGTCGCTTTGATCTGATGACGACGATTTCGCCTTGGTCAACGCCGGGCAAAGTTGGTGCGATTTCTAATGAAGTATCAACTACAGGTTTAGTTATTTGCGATTCAGTAATTGAAAATAAATCGATATTTTCAGATGAATTCATGAGCAAAAGGTAGCGTGAAAGTAGTTCATTACAAGGAAAAGAATCACTTTGTCAATCTGAGAGTCGGTTGATTCAGATTCAAAACTTCGTTAAGTTCACGCTTACGAAGTCCTCGGATAACAGTTTTATATCTGCAAGGGGAAGGCAGATATTTAACAGCGACCGGGGACTTCGCTTTTTATTTCCGCTTAGTTCTAAAAGAGAAATAACAATCAGACGTTACTTAGAGTAAACCACTTAAATCATCAGGGACTTCAACGCTTGCTAAATAAAGCTGCGGGTTCAGCAACTCTTCTTGGGTTGGCAAGATGCCAGACCAAATCTTGTCGCGAGTTGAGATATCGCTGAGTTCAGAGATAGATCGCCAGAACGCACTTGCTTCGCGCGCCAACCGAGGGGATACCTCTAGGCCAAGGAGTGAAGAAAATAGTTGTTTGGTTGGCGCATTAGTTGCGCGATGGCGACGCAAAGTTTCGCGCAACTTTTCTAGATTCGGTAATCGCTCACCGGCTGCAGTTGTGACAACTTCATCAACCCAGCCATCGATTAAAGCGAGTGCTACTTCTAGTTTTGTTAACGCAGCTTTCTGCGCTTCAGATTCTTCGGGGGTAAATAAACCTTTATTAATCGCATTGGCAAATGATTCCGGATTATTTAAATCAATCTCAGCGGAACTAAGTGCTGAAGTAGCTTGATCTTGAATTGCATCCATATCGATAGTTATTCCGCGGCCGTATTCGATAATTGCTTGGCGCAGATATGAAACTAACCATGGGTTGTTATCAAAGAGGCGGGCAATAGCAGCTTCGCGTAGTGCGTGGAATAAGCGAACTTCAGCGATCGGCACATCTAGATCTTGCGCCCAAGTGTTTATATTTTGCGGAATTAGCGCTGGGTGGGCCGGAGTAATCAGCGGCAGGCCAACATCGTGAATTCCGGTAACACTGGCTGAAAGTTGACCAATAGCTTGACCTAGTTGCGTTGCGATAAGTGAGCCTATGAAGCCTTTTAACAGGCCACCGATCATCTCCATTGATGCGTGTGCGTTGCCAATGCCACCTAATATGTTTTCGCCATTTGGACCTTTAAACATATTGGGATCAACGCCGGCTTCTGCCAAAAATTCTTCATTGAGTGAACCATCGGAATTAAATGCTTGATCAGCAGCTTCACTTGCTTGCGATAACAAGCCAGCAAGAGCATCAGCTAATCCAGCAGCAAGTGGTTCGACAGTTTCTTGCCAACCAGCCAGCGAGGTATCAACCCAATCGGTGCGACTTAACGCGATTCGGCTTTCAGAAGTGTGCAAAGTGAAATCTGTTTTGTCATCGAGCCATAGTTGCGCGAGATCTAGGGCAGTTTTTATTTCAGCAACATCATTTGCACCGACTGGTTGCGACCCATGTGCTTGCGTAAATTTCTTGGCAGTGTCGCGCACAATTGTTTTTGGAAGCGGTTCAGGTTTTGCCGAATTTGAAAGTAGCGGATTAATAAATCCGGCTGGATTAAGTCCAAGTTTTTCGAACTGTTCTTTCATTTGGGCCTGCATTGCTTCTAGAGCTGCGGCAAGTTCGGCGGATTTTTCAGCATCGTCTGAGTTATCGCTGGGTCCAAAACCAAAAGATGTCATTGCTGCCTTTCCAATCTCGCTTAACTCTGAATAATTTCAGCAAACTCTTAAAACCTGACGAACTAATACTAGTTAAACAACCCAAGTGGGCACTTTCTTCCCGAAACCTCTAGGCTAGGGCTATGTCCAACGCCTTCACCGCCTTAATTTGGTGGCTAATTCCCCTTGCCGGTCTTCTGGGCGCGCTGGGTTATGTGCTTTGGGTGAGCAAGTTTCAGGGCAAATTTGAGCAAGAGACAACTCGCTCAGTGACCTCTTTCCAGAAGTTCCAAGATTCCTTCCGCGAACAACAGGCACGCGATCTTGAAGCAAAAGAAAAGCCAGTCGACCCAACTGCCTAAGTGCATCCGATGAGATTTTCACCGCTGCCTCGCTTAGTTAAATACTTTCTCGCATTTATTCTGGTCTTATCGCTTTTCATTCCACTGCCATTTGCAATCGTGCTCCCTGGCCCAGCAACTGATGTCTTAGGTCCAGTTGTTAACATCCCAGTTCGCTTCACCGATAAAGTTCCAGCCCCTACGGGAAAATTAATGCTGACAACAGTTTCAGTCTCAACTCCAAATTCCAAAGTATTTGGGCTTGAGGTTTTATTGCGTTGGATTCAAGCCGACGGCGTAGTTGTGCCGAAATCAGTTATTTATGAACCAGATGTAGATGTCGAAGAAGAGAAGAAAGCGAGCAAGGCCGAGATGGATGGCTCGCAGGACAACGCAGTAGCAGCTGCGTTTAATCACTTAAACAGGTACGAACCTGCGCTAGCGCAATCTCTACGATCAGGTGACTTAAATAGTCGGCTAGTGAAGTTTGATTTACCAAACACTGGCGGACCAAGTGGTGGTTTGATCTTTGCTCTTGGAATTATTGAAAAATTAGATAGTGCTCAACTGGTAAATGGCCGCTTGATTGCAGGTACCGGCACCATTAATAAAAAAGGTGAAGTTGGCCCGATCGGTGGCATTGAAGACAAATTAATCGGAGCTAAGCGAGCAGGGGCAACGCTTTTTATCGCGCCAATTGATAACTGCATCGACATCGCCCATATTCCAAAGGGGCTGCAGGTTGTGGCGGTTTCGACCTTGGCGCAGGCTGTGACTCTGCTTAAAAAGCCTGCTCAGGCCTTGGCAAAGTTATCTACGCTTAGCGGCTGCTCTAATTAGCGTTAGACCCATAAATAGCGCAAAATTGGGTTATCCCAACGGGGTAGGTTTTTAGAAAATGGAGAAATAGATGAGTTCGAATCCGCAATTTGATTTCGCAAAGAGTTTTGGCCGCAAGTCTGGTGGCCGACGCGTAAGCCCTCTTTCGATCACTGTCGGAATCTTGGTAGCCGCTGCAATCGCCCTAGTTTCACTTAGTGGTTTTTATGCAGATTGGCTCTGGTACAAATCTGTTGATTACACCAGCGTTTGGTCAACCACACTTTTCACCAAGGTATATCTCTTCATTGGCTTTGGATTAATTACCTCGCTATTTGTTCTGCTCAATGTTTATTTAGCATTCAAGCGTCGCCCGGTTTATGTATCAATGGCCGTCGAGAATGACAACTTAGAACGTTACCGCGCACAACTCGAACCGCTTCGTAAACTTGCTTTCGCTGGCGTCGGCTTAGCCGTATTTTATTTTGCTGGAACAGCCGGAACTTCACTTTGGCGCACTTGGTTACTTTTCAAGAACTCAACTGATTTCGGCGTTAAAGATGTGCAATTTAATTTAGATATTTCCTTCTTTGCATTCCGCTTACCATTCTGGCAATCACTTATCTCTTGGGGCTTCTCAGCTTTAATTTTGGCACTCTTGGCAGCTGGCACCGTGCACTACTTATACGGTGGCTTGCGTCCACAATCGCGACAAGATCGCAGCACGCCATTTGCACGTGCGCAACTTTCAGTTTTGCTAGGCCTAGTTGTTCTTCTTAAGGGTGTGGCATATTGGTTTGATCGCTATGCACTCTCTTTGAAAGAGAACAAACTAATTACTGGTCTAACTTATTCAGATGTAAATGCGTTGCTACCTGCCAAAGCAATTTTGGCTGGCATTGCAGTTATCTGTTCGCTGCTCTTCTTCGCCAATATCTTCCGTAAATCATGGTTCTTGCCAGCATCTGGCACAGCGCTGCTAGTGATTTCATCAATATTAATTGCTGGCGTATACCCAGCAGCAATTCAAACTTTCCAGGTAAAGCCATCTGAATCATCAAAGGAAGCGCCTTATATTCAGCGCAATATTGATGCTACTCGTGACGCTTATGACTTAAGTGGCGTTGAGATGAAGGATTACGCGGCAACCCTTAAGACTTCTTCGGGTCAGCTAGCAAATGATGCAGCAACAATTGCAAATATTCGCTTGATGGATCCAAATGTAATTTCAGCGACCTTCCGCCAACTGCAGCAGATCAAGCCTTACTACGCTTTCCCAGATTCGCTCGATGTTGATCGTTACACCGTTAATGGTGTGCAGCGCGATACCGTGGTTGCCGTTCGTGAATTAAATATCGAAGGTAATCCAAGTCGTAACTGGATTAACGACCACTTGGTTTACACGCATGGTTTCGGTTTTGTGGCAGCGTTCGGTAATACCGTTGACCTAGATGGCAAGCCAAACTTTGCAGTTGGCGATCTGCCACCAACAAAGGGCCTCGGAGAATTCCAACCACGTGTTTATTTCGGTGAGAACGTTCCTGACTATTCAATTATTGGTGGCGTTAAAACTGATTCACCAGTTGAGTTTGATTTCCCAGATGACACTGCGGCTAACGGTCAAAAGAACTACACCTACACCGGTACCGGTGGTGTTCCAGTTGGTTCATTCTTTAACAAGTTAGTTTTTGCGATTAAGTATCAGGAACAGAAGATCTTGCTATCAAGCTTGATCAATAAAGATTCTAAGATCCTGTTCGAACGCAATCCGCGTGAACGTGTAGCAAAAGCTGCTCCATGGCTAACTCTTGATGGCGATCCATATCCTGCAGTTGTCGATGGCAAGGTGCTTTGGATTATCGATGGCTATACAACTAGTGCTGGCTACCCATATGCCCGCAAGACATCACTTTCTGGTTCAACTACAGATGCGTTAACTGCGAATTCAAATTCGATTACCGCACAGGCCGATACCACCGTTAACTACATTCGTAACTCGGTAAAAGCCACAGTTGACGCCTACGACGGCACTGTTTCACTTTATGCCTGGGATGAGAAAGATCCAGTGCTAAAGACATGGAGCAAGGCTTACCCAAATACGGTTAAGGCAAAGAGCGCCATGTCTGCGCAGCTACTTGAGCACGTTCGCTACCCAGAAGATATGTTCCGTATCCAACGCGACATTCTTAGTGCGTATCACGTGAAGACAGCTGATGCTTTCTATGGCGGTCAAGATTTCTGGCGTGTGCCTCGTGACCCATCAACCTTTGGTGCTAACGCAGGTAACCAACCTCCTTATTACATGACGCTACAAATGCCTGGTGCAACTAAGTCAACCTTCTCGTTGACCACACCATTCGTACCAC
>CAZUWN010000056.1:0-5804 GCA_964624105.1 uncultured Candidatus Planktophila sp.
GCTGTAACCACATTTCTGTTTTGAGCGTGAAACAAGCGAAGTCGTAGTTTAGAGGGCGGGCTCAGATAAGGGAAATCGGCCCAAATGAATTACAAGGGTGTAACTCAGACCACAGTCCCCCTGCATACTGGGCTAAAAAGAGCCTACGGAGTACGCATTCTTAGGGCCACGGCCTGGGATATGACGGCCGAAGAGCCAAATGCACGAATCAAATTCTTTGGCGCAAACTCACGAGTTGGCCAACCCATGTCGATGAATATCGCCTCTGGGTATCGATCATACAAGCGATTAAGAGTGGCAAGCAAAGGAGCATCTCGATAAGCATCTCTAAATGCAACAACTAGTTTTTTGGTGGAAAGACTCTCAGCATCACTTGCATGAATATCGCATGCAATTCCTACTGCGCGCAGTTCTCTGTGCATCCCCCATGAAACATCACCGGCTGCAATAGTTGGCTTAGTTCCAATTTCCACCAGATTGATAACCCCTGCTTCTAGTTCAACCGAACCTGAAATTTCAAAGCCCTGTATTAAATCCTTGAAGTCAACCGAAGGGCTAGTTGCGCTTTTAGAACTTATTTTTTGCCGCCAATTAGTAATCCTTGCCTCAGATTCTTCCAGTGAAGAGATAGATAATGATCCAGAGTCAATAGCTGATTTAATCCAGGCAAAACTCGACAATACAAATTGTGATTGATCGCCCATACCTGAAAAACAAAGTAAATCTGCACCAGCAGTTAATGCCTTGAGTGCCGACTCATGAATTTTAGTTGGACCACCGATCGCACCCATATCAAGGGCATCAGATACAACTAAACCGTCAAATTTTAATACGCCACGTAAATAATCTCGAATTACTTTGCTAGATAATGATGCTGGTAATTTCTTATCCAGCGCTTCGACAATGAGATGTCCAATCATGACTCCTGCAACACCCGTATTAATTGCCTGCTTAAAGGGAAGAATGTGCTGGGCTTCATACTCTGCCATACCCATTTTGATATGCGGTAAATCATGGTGTGAGTCTTCAAGCACCGCACCATGACCAGGAAAATGTTTAACACACGCCCCCACGCCTGCATTTTGTAAACCTCTGACAGCTTGCCCAATATGGCGTGTAACGACATCTGTTGACATCCCAAAGGAGCGAACGCCAACAATTGGGTTATTTTCAAATGCAACTACATCTGCAACAGGGGCGTAAGTAATATCTACGCCAAGCTCCCTTAAGACTGTTCCCATCGAATGATAAGAACGATAAGTCAGCTCTTCGTCATCGCATTGACCCAAAAGTGCAGGAGTTGGGTAGCGGCTACCTTCGCGCACAAATAGCCGAGTTACATCCCCACCTTCTTCATCAATAGTAATGATCACATGTGGGTTATAACTACGTAATTCCTTAATCAAGTTAGCCGTTACTTCAAAATTTGGAGTATTGGATGCAAAAAGAGTCACTGAGCCTAAGCCGTTTTCAAGCCAAGGCTTGATCCACTCTGGCACCACAGCTCCACCAAATCCTGGTGAAAAAGTTGAAAGTATCGTGCGATCTATACCAGCAAATGTTTTCATGATTATCCTTTAACCGCCCCAGCAGTCACACCTGTTGCAATTTTATTTTGAATGAGTGAGAAGAAAATGACAACTGGTATCGCCGTTAAAGTCGAAGCAGCCATGAGTGGGCCCCAATCGGTACCAAATCTATTTGTAAATCCTGCTAACCAAATTGGCATTGTTGCCTTGTCCTGGCTGGAGAGTAAAATGTAGGCCAGTAAAAACTCATTCCAAGCTTGAATAAATGCGAAGATTGCAGTGGCAACTAATCCTGGAGCCATGAGAGGAAAAAGGACTCGTCGATAAGCCTGTGGTTTTGTACATCCATCTACCAAGGCAGCTTCTTCAAGCTCTACTGGGATATTTACTAAAAATCCTCTAAGAGTCCAAATAACAAAGGGCAAAACAAAGGCGATGTAAGTAAAGATTACTCCAGCTAATTTATCTGTCAGATTTAATTTAGAGAGTAAAAGATAGAGCGGAATCAATAGAGCAGCTAGTGGGAGCATTTGTACGAGCAAAATACTTGCAACATAGATTCTCTTACCCTTGAATTTCATGCGGGCAACTGCAATCGATGCAAAGAGCGCTACAAAAAGGCTGATGATAACTGTGAAGAAAACAACAATGACTGAGTTGAGAAGGGCCCTAGTAAAACCTTCCTTCGTTACAGCCTCCACATAATTGGAGAGAGAAAACGAGTGAGGGATAACTGATGGATTTGTAGAAAGAATGTCACCTTTGGGCTTAAAGGAAGTTGTAACCATCCAATAGACCGGAAAGCCCATGAGAACGATTGCAAATACCCCTGAGATATTTGAGAAAATCGAGCTAGATGTGCGCTTCATTCGTCGCCCATCCGCATCATCTGGCGCAAATAATATCCAGTCACCCCGATAAGGGCAAAAATCATGATCAATGAAATTGCTGCGCCTTTTCCATATTCACTGAGTCCAAATGATTTTTGGAAGGCATAAATAGCCATCGTGTAATACTCGGCAGAAGGTCTGCTATCAAGAAAAATCCAGATATGTGAGAACACTTGGAAATCCCAAATAATTGAAAGGGAAATCAAAATAATATAGACCGGTAAAAGCATGGGAAGAATAATGCTCTTGAACACCTGGCGGGGGTTTGCACCGTCAATCTCAGCTGCCTCAATCAAATCTTTAGGAACTTGAGTTAGGGCTGCATAAATACTAATTGTAATAAATGGCAGCGCACCCCATGCAACACAGCCACCAATAATTAGAAAGCCTGAGAATGTATTCACAAAATAGTTGTGGTTATCCATTTCAAAGCCCAAGGAATTTATAAAAGCAGTAACAATGCTGAAATCAAAGGAGAAGAGCCAGCGCCAAACTGAAATTGAAACTAGCTGTGGCATCGCCCAGACTAAAATCAGAACCCCATTGAGGATATTGCGAATCCCCGGGTGCATCTTGACCATTAAATGTGCCAACCAGGCACCAACAACTATTGATACTGCGACCATTCCAAGTGTAAAAAACAACGTGCGCTCAAGAATTTTCCAGAACTCTGGATCCGTGAATGTTTCTCTAAAGTTCTCTAGCCCAACAAAAACACCTTTGCCGGCAATAATTTCAGTTAAGCCATAGCGTTCAAATGAAAGTGAGATTAATTTATATATCGGAAATCCGAGGATTACACCCAGAGCGAGCAAACTTGGAGCAATAAGCAGATAAGGCCAAGGCTTAATTCTGCGTGCGTGTAAGTTTCGCGCAACGCTTGTACTCAATTAATGCCTCCCATGGAAAATAAATTGTAAGGAGAAGCGACTTTCCCTCGAGTAAGTCGCCTCTCCTTACGCCTCTTAAATAGAACTAGGACTAGTTAAGAAGTTTTGTAATTTCGGCAGATGCATCGGCAGCAGCCTTTGCAACTGTCTTCTTACCTGTTGCGATGTCAGCGAGCATTGTTTGAAGAGTATTTGCATTCTCAACATCAACCCACTTAACAGCACCTGGGACGAACCATGAGTTCTTTGCGGCAGCTGCAACTGGTGCAGCAGCGCCTGAGATCAAGCTAAGCATCTTGGTGTTGTTTGGAATCGCACCGCTTTGAGCGATGGTCTTCATCTGTGTTGCATTTGTGTAGTAACGAATCCATGTAGCAGCAAGCTTGACGTTTGGTGCATAACTTGGAACTGCAAGGTTTGATCCACCCAAGAATGCAGGTGAAGCTTTTCCGGCCTTTACAGAAGGCATTGGGAAGAAGCCCCAGTCAGTTCCAACCTTAGGGATACAGCATGATTCCCAACCGTTTGAATATGACATAGCAACTTTTCCGCCATTGAAGACATCCCATTGCGCAGCTTCTGTTCCTGACTTATCAGCCTTAGATAGAAGATCGCTAACTTCCTTGAATCGATTCAAGCCACGAATTGCTGCATCTGAATCGAGAGAACCAGCCCACTTGCCACCTGACTTAGTAGCGATTGCGCCACCTTCATCGTAAACAAATGACATAGCTGCGTACCAGTACTTACCTGGAAGATAAACAGCTGAGAAATCTTTGTCAGTTCCGTAAGCAGTCATTAGCTTCTTACCAGCTGCTAAGAAATCTGCATATGACTTTGGAACAGAGATTCCCTGTGCCTTAAATAATGATGGGCGGTACATGATTGCGCGTGCACCTGCGTAGTAAGGAACTGCATACAACTTACCGTTGTAGCTTCCTGCATCTTCAAGTGCCTTAAGCCATGTTGCACTATTACCAAATGTTGGCTTATAAGAACTTAGTGATGCGAGCGCACCTGCAGCTGAATACTTCATAACTTCAGTGTTTCCAAACTCAACTACATCAGGTCCTTTTTTAGCAACTAATGATGCATCGAGTTTCTTGAGGTGATCTGCCCAAGTTTGGAATTCAACGATAACTTTTGTATTTGGATATGCAGCAGAAAAAGCTGCATTTGCATCCTCAAGTGCTGTTCCAAAATCTTTCGCATCTGGCATGAGCCAAACTGTGATTGATTTAGGGGCAGCTGCTTGAGCAGCATTGCTACCTGTAAATGCAACAGCACCAACGAGGGCTGCAACACTTATGGCAGCGATTGATTTAGCGCGAAATGTGCGCATACAAGCCTCCATAAAGGTTCCACGATCTTGAGAGGGTTCCAAAGATCTAGTAAGACAGGTATAGACCAATTTTTGGTAAATGGCTAGCATTTGGACATAACGTTTTAATTACTTCTCGCCCCCGCGCTCATGGTGGGTTAGGTTTAAGGCCCAAAGCCCGCTCAGGGTGGCGTGGGTATGAGGAAGGTGGCTCGGTGGCTAAAGAAGAGGTCAGAAAGCAGTTCCGGCTGGCCGACCTGCTGCGCACTGAAATTTCTGAGCTGGCCGTTCACGATCCCATCCCAGGAGAGCGTGCTCTGGCTGAACGCTTTGGAACCTCTCGAGTAACAATCCGGCAGGCATTGGCGCTTCTACAAGATGATGGATTGATTTATACAGTTCATGGATCGGGCTCTTTCGTTGCCCCTGCCCGAGTTGTGAAGCAGATGAAACTCTATTCATTTACCCAAGAGATGAAAGAGCGAGGTCTAAAACCCTCTACAAAACTTATTAGTGCTCAACTCATTGAAGATGATGAAAAAGCTATTGATGAATTTATTGTTGTTAGCGAGCCGGCTTATCGAATCGAACGGTTGCGCCTTGGAAATTTAGAACCTCTGTCCCTAGAAATCACATATGTAAATCAAACTATTGCTCCGAATTTACTTGATCATGATTTAACTAAGTCGCTGTATCACATTCTTGAATCTAAATATGGCCAGGAGGTTTTTAGTGCTGACGAACACTTGACTCCGATTATTGTTGATAAAGAAATCGCAAAAATTATGAAGATACCTGCTGGCAGCGCAGCAATTAGAATTCAAAGAACTGGTTATAACGTCCGAGGCGAAGAAGTAGAAAGATCAATTTCTATTCGACAAGGAAATCGCTGGGACTTTAAATACTCAATACGAATTTAGTTTTTCTTTACACTAAAAATAGAACTTCCAAGAAGTACGGCAAGGCCAATAAAGACCGCCCCTGCCCCAGAAGTTGCTGCTGCAATACCGGCTGCTGCCGGCACTAAAAACTGTCCTAATCGATTTCCCATCAAACGGGCAGAGACGGCTAATGCTCGTTCCTCACTTTGAGTCTTTTGAGAAACTAATGACATCGTTAAAGGTTGTCCGATTCCAAGTGAAAAGCCTGCAACAAAAACAATTAAACCGAGTGT
>CAZUWN010000057.1:0-5706 GCA_964624105.1 uncultured Candidatus Planktophila sp.
GTTGTTAACTGTAACTTGCAACGTCTTGATGGCCCAGTTCGCGGTAATGGAAAAATTATTCAAGAACTCGAATCAATCTTCCGTGGTGCCGGTTGGAACGTACTCAAAGTGGTTTGGGGTCGCGAATGGGATCCACTACTTGCCCAAGATCGCGAAGGCGCACTTGTTGATTTGATGAACAAGACCCTCGATGGCGATTATCAAACTTTCAAAGCTGAAAGCGGAAAGTTTGTTCGCGATAATTTCTTTGCTCGTGATCCACGCACTGCAGCCATGGTTTCAGACTGGTCAGATGACAAGATTTGGAGCTTACGCCGCGGTGGCCACGATTACCGCAAGTTATTTGCTGCTTATACGGCTGCGATGAATTCAAATGGTCGCCCAACTGTAATTTTAGCGAAGACCGTTAAGGGTTGGACTCTTGGTTCTCACTTCGAAGGTCGTAACTCAACGCACCAGATGAAGAAGATGTCGATGGAAGATATTGTCGAATTCCGCGATCGTCTAGGGATTCCAATTGCTGATGATCAACTAGATGCGAAATTGCCTCCGTACTATCGCCCAGCTGATGATTCACCTGAAGCTAAGTACTTGCAGGAACGTCGCGCAGCACTTGGTGGTTCAATTCCATCACGTCGCAAAATTTCCCGCCCATTGCCACAACCAGATGATTCAGTTTATGAGTCAGTTCGACGTGGCTCTGGCCAGCAAGAGATTGCAACCACAATGGCATTTGTGCGCATGCTTAAAGATCTAATTAAGGATCCGGGCCTAGGTTCTCGCTTAGTTCCAATTATTCCTGATGAAGCCCGTACTTTCGGTATGGATTCATTGTTCCCAACTTTAAAGATCTATTCACCAAATGGTCAGAAGTACTTATCAGTTGACCGCGAGCTAATGCTTTCGTATAAGGAATCCACTTCTGGTGTGATTCTGCACGAGGGTATTAATGAAGCTGGCTCAGTTGCTTCCTTTACGGCAGTTGGCTCCTCATATTCAACACATGATGAACCAATGATTCCGATCTACATCTTCTATTCAATGTTTGGCTTCCAACGTACCGGTGATGCTTTCTGGGCAGCAGCTGATCAATTAGTCCGTGGTTTCGTAGTCGGTGCAACTGCTGGCCGCACCACACTAAATGGTGAAGGTCTGCAACACGAAGATGGTCATTCACATCTACTTGCATCAACTAACCCGGCGATCGTCTCTTATGACCCAGCTTTCGGATTCGAACTTGGCCATATTGTTAAAGATGGTCTGCGCCGTATGTATGGTGAAAACAGTGAGAATGTTTATTACTACCTAACTGTCTACAACGAGCCATATATGCAGCCAGCAGAGCCTGAAAACCTTGATGTAGAAGGCTTATTAAAGGGTCTTTACCTCTATTCACCAGCTGAAATTCGTAGCAAGAAGAAAGCACAACTCTTGGCCTCTGGTGTTGGCGTTAACTGGGCACTTAAAGCACAGAAGTTATTAGCTGAAGATTGGGGCGTTGCTGCTTCAGTTTGGTCAGTTACTTCTTGGAATGAACTTCGTCGCGATGGCCTAGAAACCGATAGCCATAACTTGTTGCACCCAAGTGATATCAAGCAGGCGTATGTAACTAAGAAGTTAGCAAGTGCTGAAGGACCAGTAGTTGCCGTGAGTGATTTCATGCGCGCAGTTCAAGATCAGATTGCACCTTGGGTTCCGGGTCAATTCGCATCCCTTGGTACCGATGGCTTTGGATTATCAGATACTCGTGGTGCGCTTCGTCGTCACTTCAAGGTTGATGCCGAATCAATCGTGGTAGCTACTTTGCAACAACTGGCAAAACAAGGCGATGTCAAAGCTAAGACGGTTCAAGAAGCAATTGATAAGTATCAGATCAATGATGTGACTGCCGCTGAAGCTGGCAACACCGAGGGTTCGGGTTGATCGGCCGCGTCGCAATCACTGATCTCTCCCCCACAATTTACTTTGGGGGAGAATTTGTTCCTGTAAAAGCAATTGTTAATGAAGAAATTTTAGTAAGTGCAACCGTCGCCGGCGAGGGCCATGACTATCCGCAAGTTCAGGTAGTTACTCGCGATAGCAAAGGCAAAGAGTTATCACGTGTAGCGGCCATTGAACGTAGCCCTGGTACAGATCGCTACGAAGCGCTGATCGCGTTACCAAAACTAGGTAACTTCACCTTTGAAATAGAAGCAGCGATCGTCACTCAATATAGAACCGTGACAACTAACTCACCACAATTTCCAGTCTATGTTGAACGCGAACGAGCTTTAGTCGGTGCTTGGTATGAATTCTTCCCACGCAGTGAAGGTGCCAGCATAAATAAAGATGGCACCTTCGCCAGTGGAAATTTCGGCACTGCAGCAAAGCGCTTAAAAGCAGTTAAAGATATGGGTTTTGACGTCCTTTATATTCCGCCGATCCATCCAATCGGTATCTCACACCGTAAGGGTCCAAATAACACTTTAACGGCCGGGCCAAATGATCCAGGTGTGCCATGGGGCATCGGAAATTCTGATGGTGGCCACGATGCGATTAATCCAGCACTTGGCACGATGAAAGATTTTGAAAGCTTTGTTAAAGAAGCAAATAAGTTAGGCCTTGAAATAGCACTTGATCTAGCTCTGCAAACTTCGCCAGATCATCCGTGGGTTAAAGAACATCCAAAGTGGTTTAACTACCGCGCCGACGGCACGATTGCTTATGCCGAGAACCCACCTAAGAAGTATCAAGATATTTATCCAATTAACTTTGATGATGATTTCGATGGGCTAGTTGCTGAGGTTTATCGAATCTGCGAACTTTGGATTAGCAAAGGTGTAACTATTTTCCGGGTTGATAATCCACACACTAAGCCAGTACTTTTCTGGCAAACTTTGATTTCTAAAGTAAATGCCAAGTATCCTGAAATTATTTTCTTAGCCGAAGCTTTCACTAAACCAGCCATGATGCATGCACTTGGCAAAGCTGGCTTCCAACAGTCTTATACCTATTTCACTTGGCGCACTACTAAGCATGAGCTAACTGAATATGGCAATGAAGTTTCACATCAAACGAGTGCTTTCTTCCGTCCTAATTTCTGGGTTAATACGCCAGATATTTTGCCGTTTCATCTGCAAAGTGGAAACCCGGCAATGTTTGCCTTGCGCGCAGTTCTAGCTTCGACTTTAACTCCCTCATGGGGCATGTATGCCGGTTATGAACTCTTTGAGCACCGAGTATTAAGTGAAGGCCGCGAAGAGTACTTAGATTCTGAGAAATATCAGATTAAGGTGCGCGATTGGGATGGTGTTAAGCAATCTCTAGCGCCGCTAGTTACTAAGTTAAACAAGATCCGTAACGCTAATCGCGCTCTGCAACGTCTGCGCAATCTGCATTTCCACCACACTGATAATGAGGCAATAATCGCTTATTCCAAGCGTGATGGCGAGAATCTAGTACTAGTGATCGTCAACCTTGACCCTTCAAATGCTCAAGCGACTGTGGTTCACTGGAACATGGATTTACTGGGACTAACTGGCGATTCATTTGTGGTCGATGATCAGATAACTGGAAATTCTTTCAGTTGGAATCGCGACAGCTTTGTTAGCCTCGATCCTCGCGGCGATTACAACAATGTGGCTCATATTGCCGTGGTGCGGATCCCTTAACTAATGAGAATCTTTCGTCGCAAACCTCAGGTGGTACCGAATCAACCTGGCGCTTTGGGCGAACTAGATCTTTATTTAATTGCCGAAGGTCGCCACGAAGAACTTTGGAAAGTTTTAGGTTCACATGTTCAGCGCGATGCTGAGGGAAATTTGCTGGGTACCTCTTTTGCGCTCTGGGCACCAAATGCCCGCGACGTAAGTTTGATCAGCGATCTAAATTACTGGGATCGTAATACGCATCGAATGTGGCGCATTGAAAATACCGGCATCTGGCAAATCTTTATTGCCGATTTAGCGCCGGGCACTAAATACAAGTTTGCTGTGCATACCAATGATGGTCGCTGGGTAGATCATGCTGATCCACTTGCCCGTGCCACTGAGATCCCGCCATTAACTGCTTCGGTTGTCGAAGAGTCGAATTACCAATGGAGTGATGAGAATTGGATTTCCGAGCGAAGTAAATTTGAGTCTTGGCGTAGCGCAGTTTCAGTTTATGAAGTTCATTTAGGTTCTTGGCGACTTGGATTAAGTTACCGCGATTTAGCAACCGAGCTAGTTGCCTATTTACAAGAAACTGGCTTCACACACGTTGAATTCTTACCTGTAATGGAGCATCCATATGGTCCGTCATGGGGCTATCAAGTAACTTCCTTCTTTGCACCCTCTTCACGCTTTGGTTCACCCGATGAATTTAAGTATTTAGTTAACGCCCTGCACGATGCTGGTATTGGCGTGATCCTCGATTGGGTACCTGCGCACTTCCCCAAAGATGAATGGGCGCTAGCTAAATTCGATGGAACCGCCCTTTATGAGCATGCAGATCCCCGTTTAGGCGAGCATCCCGACTGGGGCACGCTGATCTTTAACTTTGGACGTAATGAAGTCCGCAACTTCATCGTGGCAAGTGCGCTGTATTGGTTAACCGAATACCACATTGATGGGCTGCGGGTTGATGCAGTGGCTTCAATGCTCTACTTGGATTACTCACGTAAAGAAGGCGAATGGGTTCCAAATAAATTTGGCGGCCGTGAAAATCTTGAAGCTGTGCAGTTATTGCAAGAAGCTACCTCTACGGCTTATCGCACGCACCCTGGAATCATGATGATTGCCGAAGAATCAACGGCTTGGCCTGGTGTGACACGCAGTACTGATTCGGATGGCATCGGCTTTGGCTTTAAGTGGAATATGGGCTGGATGCATGACACTTTGGAATATCTGCAGCGCGACCCAATTCATCGCGTACATCACCACAACGAAATTACTTTTTCAATTCTCTATGCCTGGTCTGAAAACTTTATGTTGCCGCTTTCGCACGATGAAGTTGTGCATGGCAAAGGCTCGCTGGTAAATAAGTTCCCGGGAGATCGTTGGCAGAAATTAGCAACGCTTCGCGCTCTTTATGGATTCATGTGGGCGCATCCGGGCAAGAAATTACTTTTCATGGGTCAAGAGTTTGCCCAAAATGATGAGTGGAGTGAATCAGCCGGATTACAGTGGCATTTAACTCAATACGATGAACATAGTGGTGTATCAAAAACTATTTCGCAGATAAATAACCTTTATAAATCAACCCCTGCGCTCTTTGAGAAAGATACTTCGCCAGAAGGATTCGCTTGGTTGGTTGGAAACGATGCAGCAAGTAATGTTTTAGCATTTACACGTTGGGCTGAAGATGGTCAGCCCCTTGTCTGCATAACTAATTTCTCACCCGTGCCACATGAGAATTACCGCTTGCCAATGCCAAAAGCTGGAACTTGGCACGAAGTTTTAAATACTGATGATTTAGCTTTTGGCGGCAGCGGCGTAATTAATCAACCAGTAGGTGTAACTGAAGGATCTGACTTAGTTATTACGTTAAGAGTTGCCCCGCTTGCGACCCTCTGGCTGAAATTAGCTTAAAAAACTACTTTTCTTCGGCTTGCCCCTTGGCATTGCCGCTTAACAACGCCTTTGAGAAGAACGGAACCGATAGCGCCATAACTGCTGGGATCAACAGGGCGACTGCAAGAGAAGTGAATTGCGCGGTCCAGGCAATTACCCATTTGCCGCCAAAGAT
>CAZUWN010000058.1:0-5655 GCA_964624105.1 uncultured Candidatus Planktophila sp.
GTATCGAATTGATAGCGATGCTCAGCTACCGCCTTTAGATAAACGCCAGCTGCGCTATGAATAATGCACTTTGGCTTACCCGTTGTGCCACTTGAGAAGAGCACAAAACCTGGGTGGTTAAAGGGCAAACGAAGAAACTTGGCTTCTGTGCCCAGGTAAGGCTTGATCCAATTATCAAAACTGGTGAACTCGTTTACTTGATCGGTGATCAGAACAGTTTTAACTAGCGTTGGTAGAGATGCGGCAATCTCAGTTAATCGCTCAATGCAATCAAATGATTTACCGTTATATGAATAGCTCTGCGCAGCTAATAATACCTTAGGTTCAATTTGGCCAAAACGATCAAGGACTGCATTAGGCGCAAAGTCAGGCGATGAAGTGCTAACGACTGCGCCGATACTTAAAGCGCCAAGTGCGTAGATGATTACTTCGGCATAGTTTGGCGTCCAGGCAACAACGCGATCACCTGATACAACACCTAAATCAGTAAGGGCGGTAGCAACGGCCGCGGACTTGATTCGTAATTGGCCCCAAGTCAGCTCGCTGCGATTGCCAGCTTCATCGATTGCAACAATTGCAACTTCATCAGCTTTGCCTTGGGCCAGAATATTCTCGGCAATGTTAAGTGAACTCTCTGGAAAGAATTTGGCATCGATAAAGTTTTTGCCGGGGGCGTAGTTAACGCCGCCTTTGTCACCAATGATTCCTAAGTGATCCCAAACTAGTGACCAGAAGTCTCCGGGTTGGCTGATGCTCCACTTGTGAAGGTCGGCATATGAGTCAAGGTTTAAGCCAGTTTTAGCTACGGCGGCTGTAGTTAATGAAGTTAGAGCGCTATTGGCAATAGCTGATTCGCTAGGTTGCCAAAGAAGCTCGTTGCTCAATTACTTGCCTTTATTTAAGTACTTAAAGCGAGCTCGGTAGTAAGCACCTGAAATACCACCAGGTGCGAACATCACGATCAAGATAAAGATCATGCCTAACGTAAATGCTGGCTCAGATAGTGGCCCACTTATGAAAGTTGGCAATGAATCAAAAGCAGAACCTTCGCTCAGCACATTTAAGCGAGTACTTAGAACTGAGTAAACGATGCCACCAAGGACTGCACCCCAACGGGTAACTGGACCGCCCAGAATAACCATTAACAAAAGCGCAATGGTGGTGCCTGCATCTGCATAGCGAGGCGAACCAGAACCACTAACGATTAACATCGCAGCACCAATTAGCGCAGCCATAGCAGCTGATAGCACGAAAGAAAGAAGTTTAAAGCGATTTGGATTTAAGCCAAGGACCGAGACTCGTTGCTCGTTATCGCGAAGAGCAGCAAATACTCGACCAGCTGAACTCTCGGTAATCCACCAAGCGGCAAAGTAGATAAAGACCAAGATGCCTAAGGCAAGAAGATAGAGATATTTAGTGTTTACAACACCAATAAAGAAATCAGGTAGTCGCTCGGCATTAATCGGTAGGCCGTCGTCACCATTTGTGAAACCACCGAAATCTCGGCTAATGAAAACGTGTCCGGCTTGGCCAAATGCCAAAGTAACCATGGCAAATGTAATTCCAGTGGTGCGCAGTGCCGCAGATCCGGTTAGCGCTGCGAGAACAGCGGTAAATATGACGGCGATTAAAATAGCTAGTAGGAAATGAACATTAAAGTCGTTAACCAAAACGGCAGTGACATAAATGCCACTAGCGAAATAGAGGGCATGGCCGAATGAAAGCAACCCAGTGAAACCAAAGAGTAGGTCGTAAGTTAAAGCTAAGGCGCCGTATAGGAATGCAACGGCCATGGTCTGCTGCAAGCCAGCTTTAGAAAGTGGGTTATCGCCAGCAAATGGCAAGATTGCAAAAATTGCGGTCATTGCAATTAGCAACGGGCGGGAATATTTCCAACGTAACATGATTAGTTGTTAACCTTTCCGAGCAATCCTGAAGGCTTGGTAAGAAGGACTGCAGCCAGGATGATGACAACTACAAAGTCACCCAAACCGGTTAGGTAGTAATTTGCGAATTGGTTAGTAATTCCGATTAACATGGCAGCAATTGCGCTTCCGGCTATCGATCCCATGCCGCCAACTACCACCACGATGAAGCCGTAAATTAGCCAGGATCCGCCCATTTGAGGCGATACACCGTAAGAAAAGACTGAGATCAGCACGCCACCGACACCGGCGGCGAAACCACCGATGAAGAAGACGGTACTAAAAGCTAGTCGAACGTTAATGCCAAGGGCAGAAACCATTGAGCGATTTTCAACACCGGCGCGAATAATTAAGCCGATACGGGTGAATCTTAAGATACTTAGCATCGCAATCAGCAAGATTGTGGCAACTCCGATGTAAATGAATCTATCTATTGGAATGATCGCTTCGCCAATAGTTACCGCTTTCATAAACCAAAGCGGAGTCGGGAATAAGCGAGCATCGCTGCCAAACCAGCCAGCTAGAAGTGCGGTAACAACTAATCCCACACCTACCGTCACTAGAGCTTGTTCTATGTGGCGGTTATACAAGCGATTAATAACTAGTTGCTCCATGAGCAGCGCGAATAGCCCTGCTGCGATACCGCCAGCAATCATTGCTGCAATGAAAGTCCAAGTAGTTGGATTCGGGAAAACTTTGGTAGAAATCCATAAGCCGGTAAATGCGCCAATGGTCAAGAACGAACCATGGGCGAAGTTAAGGACACCCATCAGGCCATAAATCAGTGAAAGTCCTGAGGCAACCAAGAAATAAAGTGCGCCAAGACCAACGCCAGTGATCAGGATAAGTATAAAAGTACTCATTTACTTATGACCCCCGCTTACACCCAGCATTGATTTAACAAATGATTCATCTTGTAAATTCTCTGGCCCGCCTTCAAAAACAACTTTGCCTTGATCCATCACAATGATGTTCTGGGCAATGGCCTTAACTAGTGCCAAATTCTGCTCAACAATCAACATGGTCGAATGGTCGGCTACATGAGCTAACGCATTTGCAACTTCAGTTACTAGCTTCGGAGCCAAACCTTTAGTTGGTTCATCAATTACCAAGATCTTGTTCTGATTTAGAAGTGATCGTGAGATAGCAACCATTTGTTGCTGGCCACCTGAAAGCGTGCCGGCACGTTGGCTAGTTCGAGTTAGAAGCTCAGGAAAAAGCGAATAAACCAGTTCGTAATTTGGCTCGGCATCGCGAGCAGCCAGCGAAAGGTTTTCTTTAACAGTTAAGCTGGCAAAAATCTCACGATCTTCAGGGACATAACCCAAACCCATTTGCACGATCTTATGAGTTGGCATCGCAACGATCTCGGTGCCACCAAATTTGATGCTGCCAGTGCCTGGGTTTAAGCCCAAGATGGCTTTTAAAGTAGTTGATTTACCAACACCATTGCGACCCAATAGGGCAGTTACTTTGTTCTCGGGCACAAAGAAATTAACGCCCTGCAAGATATGCGAGCCATTAATCGTTACATGTAAATCTTTTACCTCTAGCGAACTCATAGTTCGGCCCCTAAATAAGCGCTCTGCACTGTTGGATTATCCATAACATTTTGTGGGGTATCAATCGTAAGTAGTTCGCCGTAATTAAGAACCGCAATACGATCTGCCAGGCCCAAAATTACTTCCATATGATGCTCAACGATTAATACTGTCTTCTTATGCACAGTTGCTAGTGAGCGAATAATTTCTACTAGAGCGGGAATGTTCTCAACACTCATGCCCGCCATTGGCTCATCCAATAAAACAACATCTGATTTTGAAGCTAAAATAATTGCAATCTCTAGGCGTCGCTTATCGCCATGGGAGAGTGAGCCAGCAAATAGTGCGCCCTTATTGAGTAGGCCAACTTGTTCTAAGCAAGCCGAAGCTCGGTAGAGAACTTCCTTGTACTTGTCTGCGCTCTTCGTCAGATTCATGGAAGAGCCGTCGGCAACTTGTGCGGCAATGCGAACATTTTCTAACAAAGTTAAAAACGGAAAAATACTTGAAGTTTGGAAGGTGCGAGCGATACCGGCTTGGGCACGTTGATGTGGCTTTAGATTGGTGATCTCTTTTTCACCTAAGTGAATAGTGCCGGTTGTTGCTTCGCGTAAGCCAGAGAGCAAATTAAAGAAAGATGTTTTGCCGGCACCATTTGGGCCAATGATGCCTAAGGTCTCATTTTGTTTTACTGAGAGAGTGATTCCCTCAAGAATCTTCGCGCCACCAATTGTGAGGCCGAGATTATCGACTGTTAGCGCTGAAGTCATTTGGCTAATCTACCTGCTCTCAATTTATTTATCTAATTACTTGAGCGTAAATCCTGCGAAAAAGTGTGAAAAAAGAAACTGGCCCCACACCAAAATGTGGGGCCAGTTTCAATCTAATTAACTAGATCAGACTGTTACGTTGTAAAGAGTGCTTACTAGTGATGGCACATAGCGGCCGTTCACCTTAGTTAGCTTTACCAGGAACATTGACTGAATCAAGGTGTGGTTTAACTTATTGACCTTGTTTAGACCAGTTAGACCAACAAACTTAAATGATTCAAGACTTGTAATCATCTTCTCTACATCTAGGTTTGGATTGCCCTTAACTGCCTGAATAATCATCTGTGCGGCGTTAACACCGGTTGATGTGAATAGATCTAGTGGCTTACCAGCCTTAGCAAAGTCAGCTGCGATTGCTGTTGCAACCTTGCTCTTTACTACACCCGGGAAGTAGCTATTTGTCAGGATTGCGTTAGCGCCTTCAAATAGTGAACCGTAGATGTCGTATGAAGCTACGCCAGCAAGACCTGTGATTGGTCGTGCTGTTGCGTATGCCTTCTGCTGAATTAGAGAAGTAAACATTGCACCTGAAGTTGCCGCATTTGACCAAGCGATGAAGATGTAATCGCCCTTTACGTCAGCTGCCTTCTTGGCAAATGGGGTGAAGTCAACAGTTGTTGTAGGAACTTTGATTTCTTCAAATAGTGCACCCTTTGACGCAAGGTATGCCTTAGCTGCATAGATGTTGCCAAGGCCGAATGGGTTATCTTCAACGAAGAGAATAACTTTCTTGCCCTTAATTGGCTTGATGCTCTGCAATGGTGCGAAATCTTGAAGTGAGGTATTGCCTGAACGGAATACATACTTGTTAGCTGCAGAAGTAATTGCATCTGCCTTTGCTGGACCAGAGATGTAAAGAACCTTGTTCTGCGCAGCTAGAGGTGCAAGAGCGCCACCAACTGTTGAAGATGCGGTTCCAACAATAATGTTTGTGCCGTTTCCGACCATTTCCTTAAATGAGGCAGTTGCTGATGCAGGATCTGCGCCATCATCTTTCTTAGTGATTACAAACTTACGACCATCAACAGCATTCTTGCCGTTGGTGTAGTACTTAAGACCCCACTCAAGGCCGTCGATATATGCATCACCGTATGACTTAAGTCCGCCAGATGTAGTGGTGATTACACCAATCTTGATTTCAGTAGCGGCATTAGCTGGAGCCGATACTGGTGAAACTAGTGCGATAGCAAGAGCGGCAACAAGTGCGGTCTTGATCGAAGTCTTCTTAAACATTTAATCTCCTTTAGAAATTAATAGCTGATCGATTGGCGATCTGCATAGGCAATAGTTTAGGCGCTGGGCGTTGATTTACCGAATTTCGCTAGGCTCTAGAAGAATTACGTTTCGTTATCTATAGTT
>CAZUWN010000059.1:0-3719 GCA_964624105.1 uncultured Candidatus Planktophila sp.
CAAATGTCGAATCAGTTGCAATCGGCTTGCAGCGATCAGCACGAATCATCACCGCAGCTGCAGTGCTGCTGGCAGTGGTATTCGCAGCGTTCGTAACTAGTGGCGTTACTTCGATAAAAATGATGGGCTTTGGTGTTGCATTTGCAGTAGTTCTTGATGCCACATTGATTCGCGCCTTACTCGTGCCAGCTCTGATGCGCCTCTTGGGCGAACGTAACTGGTGGGCGCCTAAAGCAATGCAGCGATTTACGCTTAAGCACTAATAGCCCTTACCCTTTCACCATGGATTTAATTGCTTCCCTGCAATGTGCTGACCAACCAGGCATCGTTCATGCGATGACGTCGGCGGTATTAGCCTGCGGTGGAAACATCATTGAAAATCAGCAATTTACAGACCCTGCGACTAACACCTTTGTGATGCGCACTCGCTTTGAAACTTCACAAGGCCAAGCTGCGGCTGAAAAATCACTGAGTGAAGGTTTAGCCAAGTACAGCCCAACACTGCACATTCGGCCAACTTCAGAGCGTCCTCGTGCACTAGTTATGGTTACTACAGAAAGCCACTGCTTGCGCGACTTGCTTTACTTAAATGAACTTGGCGAACTTAAAGTTGAAATTCCATTAGTGATTTCAAACCACGAAGATTTGCGACAACTGGTTGAATCACACGGTGTTAAATTCATGTATCTGCCAGGTGATAAGAAAGCACAAGAAGTGGAAATTACTAAGCAGATTGAATTGCTTAAAATTGATTTCGTTGTTTTAGCTCGCTACATGCAGATTCTTTCAGCTGATTTCTGCGATCGCATGCCCGGCAAAATCATCAATATCCATCACTCCTTCTTGCCTGGTTTCAAAGGTGCCAAGCCTTATCACCAGGCACATGAACGTGGCGTGAAAATTATTGGCGCAAGTGCTCACTTTGTAACCAGTGATTTAGATGAAGGTCCAATCATTGAACAAGATGTCGCACACGTAACTCACATTGCAACCCCTGAAGAGTTAATCGCAATTGGTCGCGACATTGAACGTCGCGTTCTAGCAAAAGCAGTAAAGCTTTACTCCGAAGATAAAATCTTTGTGGTTGGCAAGCGCACTGTGGTGTTTTCGTAAGAACTGGTGTCCCCGAATCGCCTCGATTCTCTCGATTCGATAGTGAAGCAAGCGTCACTTAATCCGTAAATTCACGGTTCGAGCCCATCTGGGCCCAAGTATTTAATTTTCTTTTCAGATTCGCATAAATCCGGACGCTACCAACGGTGTAGCCAATATGAAGAAATTTTCTATTTTCGTAATTGCGCTACCTCTCCTTGCTTCTATTGTGCCCGCCACCGCTGCGCCCAAGGCTCAGAATGAATGGGCCACGACGCACAAGATTATTTTTGTTGGGTTGACGCCTAAGGATCAGCCAAATTTCTGGACAGAAAATCCAGTGGATACAGCTACTGCAACAATTGACGGCGAGATGCTTCGTTTTGCCAAGGAATCGGTTGTTGACGCCATCGCCTTCTGGAAGCAAAACTCCCGCGGCAAAATGAAGTTCACAACATCAAAGTTCATTATTGGTAAAGCCGGTACCGCTATTAAGCATTGTGCGAGCTCTGCCGACATAAAGGCGGGAATGAAAATTGCAGGGTTGAAGACGATCCCAATCGGGACCCACATAGTTGTTGCAAACATTTATGACTCGTGTGGGTATGCAGGACTTGGTTCGCAAGAAGGAAATGCGATAAACCTGAGATCTATTGGATCAACAACATTGGCTCACGAACTTGGTCATAACTTTGGTTTTTACCACTCATCCTCAATGTATTGCAAGGGTTCGGATTACACAAAGTTTAATGCGACGAATTGTTCGGTCGAAGAGTATGGAGACTTTAGAGATTTGATGGGCCTTGATGATTGGTGTCCCAACACAACCTTAAGCGCCACTCAACGCGCAACTATCTTTCACACACCGCTCGCAAAAACCATCAAAATTGGTGCTGACACAACTGTGGATGAATCAAGGTCGGTAACAGACAAAATAGTTTATGAATTTGGTTATAAAGGTAATTGGTATTTCTTTGAGTACTACATCCACTCAAAGGATCGATGTTCATGGGTCACTAATCATCTGTACGAACCTCAGATTCAGGTAAGAATGATTGGTCCAGCATGGACAACTGCACAAGGTAATGCTGTAGGGCCAATATTGATTGTAAGACTTGGTTCTGATCTCCCAGCGGGTGAGCCAGTTCTAGATGAAGATGGAGAACCTATTCTTCCGCCTTTGTTTAGAACAACTCTGACCGGATTCCAAGCTGGTGAAGTATTTAAGCTGCCAGGTGCTCCCTATAAGTTAACTGTTAAGAGCACTGGAGAAACAAGTGCTGTGTTTACATTAACTAAGAGTTAGTGGTGTCCCCGGCGGGAGTTGAACCTGCGACCTACCGCTTAGGAGGCGGTTGCTCTATCCACTGAGCTACGGGGACCTGAATTAATAGGTGAAATCTACCTGCCCGCTAGGTTTGTAAATACTGGGTTGGCAGATCACGCTCATGAGGGTAGCCTCGGCCTTCTACCGAGATGGAGTTTTTTCCTCATGAGAGGCCAACAATGAAAGCGCTAGTAATAGGCGCTGGTGGCGTCGGTAGAGCAATTGCCAACATCGCATCCCGCAGAAGTTTTATCTCTTCTATGGTTATTGCCGATCGCAATTTTGCTCGAGCCGAAGAAGCAGTCGCCCGCGTTAAAGATGCCCGTTTTTCAGCAGCTGAAGTTAATGCTGCCGAACTAGAAGATATTCGTGCGTTAATTCGCAAAGCCAAGCCCGATGTGGTGATCAATGCAGTTGACCCACGTTTCGTGATGCCAATTTTCTTGGCTTGTGAAATCGAGAATACTAATTACATTGATATGGCGATGTCGCTATCGCGCCCACATCCGCATTACCCAAACACTGAAACTGGTGTGAAGTTAGGTGACGAGCAATTCGCACGTGACTGGAACTGGGGCGAGCGCGGAATTTATGCACTCGTTGGAATGGGCATCGAACCTGGCATGAGCGATGTTTTTGCCAAGTACGCATCTGATTATTTATTTAGTCGCTTAGATTCCGTAACTGTTTTTGATGGTTCAAATTTAACGGTTGAAGGTTTTGATTTTGCACCATCGTTTTCAATTTGGACAACAATCGAAGAATGTTTAAATCCACCACTAATGTGGGAAGACGGTCGTGGTTGGTTTACAACTGAACCATTTAGTGATTTAGAAGTATTTGATTTCCCAGAAGGTATTGGGCCAGTTGAATGCGTAAACGTTGAGCATGAAGAAGTTGTGCTAATCCCCCAGAAAGTTGATGCTAAGAAAGTTGCATTTAAGTACGGTCTGGGAGCGCAATTCATTACAACGCTAAAAACAATTCACATGCTCGGAATGGATCGCAAAGATACGGTTGACGTGCAAGGCGTTGCAGTTTCACCTCGTGATCTACTAGCAGCTGCTTTACCTGATCCAGCAACACTTGGTTCGCGCATGAAAGGTAAAACTTGTGCCGGAACTTTGGTCAAAGGTTTAGATAAAGAAGGTAAGCCGCGCGCTGTATATATGTACAACGTGGTTGATAACGCTTGGTCAATGGCTAATTACGGCGATCAAGCAGTTGTGTGGCAGACCGCAATTAACCCAGTTATTGCGATGGAGCTAATCCATAAAGGTATCTGGCAGCCAGATGGCGT
>CAZUWN010000059.1:3819-5638 GCA_964624105.1 uncultured Candidatus Planktophila sp.
GCAGGAATCGGCGAAAGTTTTTCGCGCTTACTTGCAGAACTTGGTTTCAACCTTGTCTTGGTTGCTCGTGATCTACCACGTTTAAATGAACGTGCTGCTGCTTTAGAAGAAAACTTTAAAGTTCAAACAAAAGTGATTCAAGCAGATCTAGCAACTGACGCTGGCTGCAAATCAATTGAAGATTTTATTGCTACTAATGAAGTCGAAGTATTGATTAATAATGCTGGTTTTGGAATAAATAAATCTTTCTTGGTAAGTGACATGGCTGCTGAGCAACAGATGTTTGATGTTTTAGTACGAACTCCGATGCGCTTAATGCATGCCATCTTGCCTGGTATGAAAGAACGCAATTCTGGAACCGTAGTAAATGTTTCTTCCGTTGCAGCCTGGATTGCTGGTGGTACATATAGCGCAAGCAAGTCTTACTTAACTGTGTTAACCGAATCGCTACATACTGAATTAGCTGGTACCAATGTAAAGGTTTCCGCACTGGCTCCTGGGTTCACGCGTACTGAATTTCACCAACGTGGTCGCATGAAGATGAATGGCCTGCCAAAATTTATGTGGCTCGATGCTGATGTATTAGTTGCAAAAGCTTGGGCAGATGCGCAAAAGGGTGCTGCTATCTCAGTTCCTGGCTGGCAATACATAGTTTTAAGTATGTTCTTGCGCTTTGGGCCAAGACCACTAATTCGCAAACTTGGCATGAACGTTCGCACCCGCCAGCGCAACAAATAAATTTTCACACCAATTTCGCAGGGATTCCTCGCGTTACAAGCAGGTCCTTTTAGCCTCCTTCGGTAAGATTGCCAAATAATCTATGGAGGTCAATATGTTGCGCAAGGTTTCTACTCTCTCTATTGCTGGGGCGCTTATCGCCGGGGTTTTGGTTTCAACCCCTGCATATGCCGCAGTTAGCAATGGTTCGACCTGTACCGTGATTAATAAGACCACCAAAGTAAGCGGTTTTACCTACAAGTGCGTAACTGCGGTTAAGTCCACCGTGACACTTGATGGCACCAAAACCACAATTTATTTGCCAGCAACTGCAAAAACTAAGAATGCTAAGAAGTACTACTTAGCTACCGACTGCATTGCCGAGACAGCGTCCTATGCCAAGTCTGCGAAAGAACTTGTAGCGCTCGAGACAAGTACTGCAGCAGCACTTGTTGAAATTGATGCACAGATCGCGGCTCAAAATACCGCTAGCGCGAGTGTGCAGACCCAGATCGATGCCTTAACTAAGGAAAACGCTGACATTGCCATCAAAATCAAGGAACAAACAGATCTAATTCCGGTTGCTCAGAAAGAAGTTACCGACTTGACTGCCAAGATCGCGGCTGTTACAAAACAAATTGATGATTTCACAATTATTTTAAATGATTCGAAAGCCAAGTTAGTAACACTAAAAGCTGACACAGTTAATGCTGCAAAAAATGCAGTGACGATTACTAAGTTATCTACTGCAATCAGCCAGCTTTCAAGTTCAATCACTTCACTAAAGACTTCTAATTCAACTTCAAAAATTCAGATGCAATCTGTAAATAGTTCGATTAGCAAGTACAACTCATCAATCATGCAGTTGAAGAGCACAACAAATAAGAATTTAGCATCGATTGAAAATTCTAAGAAGATTAGTTCAACGATCGCAACTCTTAATAAGACAAAAGATCTAACATCAAGTCAGCTCAAGCAAGCAAAAGATGCTCTTACGCAAACAATGAATTCGCGTAACCTACTTTGCAGCGCGGGTTTATAAGTAATTAATTAAAAGAATAGGGCTAGCCGGGTAACTCTGGCTAGCCCTATTCTTTTCCCC
>CAZUWN010000060.1:0-3521 GCA_964624105.1 uncultured Candidatus Planktophila sp.
CAGCGCTGCGTTTAGCTCAGGGCATTGTGATTCTAGATTTCGTTGATGCTAAAGGTGGCGATAAAGAACGAATTTTTAGTGAGCACTTAGCTTGTCACGATTGCAGTCTCTCATTTGAAGAACTAGAACCAAGATCTTTCTCATTTAACTCACCTTTCGGCGCTTGCCCAGATTGCTCGGGTATCGGCACCAAACTCGAAGTAGATATTGACTTAGTTATCCCAGATGATTCAATCAGCATCTCTGAAGGTGCTATTGCGCCTTGGTCATCTGGCCACACTTCAGAATATTTCACCCATCTGCTTGAAGGATTAGCAGAGGAAGTTACATTCAAATTTGATGTGCCCTGGAAGAAAATCTCTGAGAAAGCCCGTAATGCGATTCTAAATAGCCACGAACATAAAGTTCACGTTAAGTATAAGAATCGCTATGGCCGCACCCGTAACTACTCAACTGGCTTTGAAGGCGTTATTCCGTTCTTGCAGCGCAAGCATTCTGAAACAGATAGCGAATTTAGCCGTGAGCGTTACGAGTCATACATGCGCGAAGTCCCTTGTGGCACATGCGCTGGTGCTCGACTAAAACCTGAAGTCCTGGCGGTAACTATTGGTGGAAAAAATATTGCTGAAATTTGTGAATTAGCGATCAATGATTGCGCCGAATTCTTAAAACAGATTCAGCTCAATAAGCGCGAAGCCCAGATTGCCGAACGCGTGATGAAGGAAGTAAATGCGCGCCTTGGTTTCCTACTAGATGTTGGTCTGGATTATTTATCCCTGGCACGCCCAGCAGCTACGCTTTCTGGCGGTGAAGCACAGCGCATTCGCTTAGCAACTCAGATTGGCTCTGGCTTAGTTGGAGTTCTCTATGTATTGGACGAACCATCAATTGGTTTGCACCAACGCGACAATGTGCGCTTAATTGAAACTTTAACTCGACTGCGCGATCTCGGAAATACTTTGATTGTGGTTGAGCACGATGAAGAAACTATTCGTGCCGCTGACTGGGTCGTTGATATTGGGCCAGGTGCTGGCGAGCACGGGGGACACGTTGTGGTTTCCGGCAGCTACCAAGAACTGATTGATTCACCAGATTCAATAACTGGCGCATATCTATCAGGCCGCAAAGCTATTGAAATTCCTAGTGAGCGCAGAGCAATTGATCCAAAACGCAAACTAACGATTAAGGGCGCGAAAGAGAATAATCTAAAAGATATTGAAGTAAGCGTTCCACTTGGGGTATTTGTTTCCGTTACTGGCGTAAGTGGTTCGGGAAAATCCACGTTAATTAATGACATTCTTTATTCAACGCTAGCCAATAAGTTAAATGGTGCTCGCATTGTGCCTGGTCGTCACCGCACAATTACTGGTATTGATCTACTGGATAAAGTCGTACACGTTGATCAGTCACCGATTGGTCGTACGCCTCGTTCTAATCCAGCTACCTACACCGGCGTATTCGATAAAGTCCGAGCTCTCTTCGCCGAAACTACTGAAGCTAAGGTGCGCGGATATCAGCAAGGCCGATTCAGCTTTAACGTAAAGGGCGGCCGCTGCGAGAATTGTTCGGGCGATGGCACGATTACTATCGAAATGAACTTCTTGCCGGATGTTTATGTTCCGTGCGAAATCTGTCATGGCGCGCGATATAACCGCGAAACACTTGAAGTTCACTACAAGGGTAAATCGATCTCCGAAGTATTAGATATGCCGATCGAGGTAGCGCACGCTTTCTTTGAATCTGTGCCGACTATCGCGCGATACTTAAAAACGCTCTGTGATGTTGGTTTGGGCTATGTGCGCCTTGGCCAATCAGCACCAACTTTGTCAGGTGGCGAAGCACAGCGCGTGAAATTGGCAACCGAACTACAACGTCGTTCAACTGGCCGCACGATCTATGTTTTAGATGAGCCAACTACCGGTCTGCACTTTGAAGATGTAAATAAACTATTAGGCGTGCTTAACCGACTTGTTGATACCGGCAATACGGTGGTTGTCATTGAGCATAATCTCGATGTTATTAAATCTTCTGACTGGGTTATTGATATGGGCCCAGAAGGTGGTTTCCGCGGCGGCACCTTAGTTGCTGAAGGAACTCCTGAGGAAGTGGCCAAGAATAAGGCGAGCTACACCGGCACCTTCCTTGCAGCAGTATTGGCGAATAACCGAAAAGCTAAGCAGAAGAAATAACTGCAATGGCAGATCCGCAGAGTTATCGGCCGAGCAATATTCCCGAGCATCCTGGTGTCTACCGCTTCTTTAATAAGGCCGACAAAGTCATTTATGTTGGCAAAGCCAAGAATCTCAAGAACCGATTAAGTAATTACTTTCAAGCAAATTTAGCGACTAAGACCAATCGCATGGTCCATGAAGCAGTGCGAGTTGATTGGACGATTGTAAGTACCGAACTTGAAGCACTCGCTCTGGAATTTAGCTGGATTAAGCAATATCAGCCGAAATACAACGTGCAGTTCAAGGATGATAAGTCTTACCCTTACTTAGCCATTTCGCTTAATGACGAATATCCCATGATTTTTATTACCCGCAAAGATAAGCGACCAGGGTTGAAGTACTTTGGTCCTTATACAAATGCGTGGGCGCTACGTAATACCTTTGAAGTGTTGCTGAAAGTTTTCCCAGTCAGATCTTGTTCCTCTTCAAACTTCAATCGGGCGCAGCGAAGTAAACGTCAATGCTTGTTGGGGGATATCGGTAAATGCGCAGCCCCTTGTGTTGGTTGGATTTCAAAAGAAGATCACCAAGCTTTGGCCCAAAAGTTAAATGACTTTATGGAATCGGGTATGGAGAATCTCCTGCCCGCGCTACATGAAGAGATGCAACTAGCGTCAACTAATGAAGAGTTTGAACGGGCAGCTCGCTTAAGAGATCAAATCGAATCCTTTGAAAAAGCCCAGAGATCGACCCAAGGCAATTTCTCAGATGACTTAGATGGCGATTTCATCGCTCTGTATCAAGATGGTTTTCATTCAGCTGGCTCGATCTTCTCAATGCAGCGCGGTTCGATTAAAGGTTCTCGCTCTTGGATAGTTGACCATGAAATGGCGCTGGAAGGTGAAGATGTTTTCGCCTCACTTCTTTTCTCAATCTATGGAAATGGATCGATCTCAATCCCGCGCAATATCTATCTCAACGCACAACCTGAGAATCTCGCTGAACTAGAGCAATGGCTCAGTGGCATTAGTGGATCAAAAGTTGAGATCAAAGTGCCACAACGCGGCGATAAGGTCGAACTGCTAGATACGGTAAAGCGGAATGCTCAATATTCACTGATTCAATATGTAAGTAAGCGCGCAACTGATGCTGCAGTTTCCGGAAAAGCCCTTACCCAAATCGAAGAGATGTTGGGCTTGACGCGCACGCCACTTCGAATTGAATGTTTTGATATCTCAAATATTTCTGGAACTTCAGTGGTCGCATCTATGGTGGTATTTGAAGATGGCATGCCTAAAAAATCTGAGTATCGAAGATTCATAATCGATACCACTGAAGGCTGGGATGACA
>CAZUWN010000060.1:3621-5575 GCA_964624105.1 uncultured Candidatus Planktophila sp.
AAAAAATCTGAGTATCGAAGATTCATAATCGATACCACTGAAGGCTGGGATGACACCCGAGCGATGCACCAAGTAATCACTCGTCGGCTAAAGCGAATGCTCGATGATCGAAACGTTGATTTGGCAGAAGTTTCTGAAACTGGTGGCCGCATAAGTAAGTTTGCTTATCCACCGGCACTAATTGTGGTCGATGGTGGCAAGCCACAGGTCAGCGCTGCGCAACGAGCACTCGGTGAACTCGGAATAACTGATATCGCTTTGTGTGGCTTAGCTAAAAGACTAGAAGAAGTTTGGCTGCCTAATAACGCCGACCCGCTAATTTTTCCGCGTAACAGCGAAGGCCTATATTTGTTGCAGCGAATCCGCGATGAAGCGCACAGATTTGCGATTACTTTCCACCGATCAAGGCGCTCTAAAGTCATGTTGGAATCTTTACTAGATGAGATTCCGGGCCTCGGAAGTGCGCGCCGAACTGCGCTACTTGACCGCTTTGGCTCGGTTACCGCGATCCGAAAAGCTGCAGTCAGTGAGTTAGCGACAACCCCTGGAATTGGCGAGAAATTGGCGGAAACTATTGCTCAGTCGCTGGCGCAGATAGGCAAGAGCGAGGCAGTAAATATGACTACGGGAGAAATTACTGGTGCTTGACAGGCAAGGCAGGATAGAAGCATGAAGCGCAACGAACTATTGATTTTGACCGGCATGTCAGGTGCTGGCCGATCTACGGTTGCCCATTCCCTCGAAGACTTGGGTTGGTATGTCGTTGATAACTTGCCACCCTCACTGCTGCCGGCTTTAGCCAAGCAATCTAGCGATGGCGAACTACCAGCTTTGGCGGTTGTGGTCGATGTGCGCGGCGGAAAATTCTTTGATGACTTAAATGCGGCATTGGCGAATTTAAAGAATGACGGAATCGCGTTCCGGTTACTTTTTCTAGATGCCTCAGATCAATCACTAGTGGCCCGATTTGAAAGTACTCGTCGTCCGCATCCGCTGCAAAGTGGCGATCGCATCTCTGATGGAATTGATCGTGAACGTGCCAAGCTGCACGAACTGCGCGAGAGCGCCGATGTAGTGATCGATACTTCAAATTTGAATGTTCATCAACTAGCAAAACGCACCAGTGAAATTTTCGCCGAAGGAATGATCGAAGGCGTTCGACTTAATATCTTGAGTTTTGGTTATAAGTATGGAATTCCGGTAGATGCTGATTTAGTTCTAGATTGCCGATTCATTCCAAATCCACATTGGGTACCCGAGCTGCGACCGCTGACTGGGCTAGATCAAGCAGTAAGTGATCGAGTCTTTTCTAATGAAGGTGTTACGGAATTTGTGGCGGATTACGTAAAGCTAATCAAAGATATGTTGCCGGGCTATATTCGTGAAGGTAAAAAGTATTTAACGATCGCGATCGGTTGTACTGGCGGCAAGCATCGCAGTGTTGCCATCTCAACTGAAATTGCTAAGCAATTGGGTCAAACGGGCACAGATCTAGCAATCTCGGCACACGCAGTACATCGAGATCTCGGCCGCGAATGAGTTCTGCTCGCGTTGTTGCACTAGGCGGCGGACATGGCCTAGCTGCAACGCTTACTGCGCTCCGTGCAATCACTGATCAAATCACCGCAATAGTTACGGTGGCTGATAACGGCGGATCTAGTGGTCGTCTGCGCCAAGAATTTCCGATTTTTCCACCCGGTGATCTACGGATGGCACTTGCTGCGTTATGCGCCGATGATGAATGGGGCCGCAGTTGGGCCGAGATCATGCAATACCGATTTACTAGCGAAGGACCACTCGATGGTCATGCAGTTGGAAATCTTTTACTTGCCGCCCTTTGGGATCGCGATGAAGATCCAGTTGCCGGATTAGATCGCGTAGGAGCTTTATTAAAAGTAGTTGGCCGAGTATTGCCAATGGCGGCAGTTCCATTAGATATCGAAGCAACTTTCAC
>CAZUWN010000061.1:0-3015 GCA_964624105.1 uncultured Candidatus Planktophila sp.
TTCTTAACTGAAGGATCTGCGGTCATGGACCGAAAGGTCATCCAGACTGCGTGGTTAGACATTTATCAAACCGTGAAGCCGAGAGCGCGCAGCTGATCTCTTCCGTCATCAGAAATCTTATCCGGACCCCAAGGTGGCATCCAGACCCAATTAATTTTTACATCGCTAGTTAGTGGAGCAAGTGCTTGACGAGTCTGGTCTTCAATTACATCTTGAAGTGGGCAGGCCGCTGAAGTTAGGGTCATGTTCAAAATTGCGATGTTATTTTCATCAACCATTACATCGTAAATTAAACCTAGATCGACCACATTGATGCCGAGCTCGGGATCAACTACATCCTTCATCGCCTCGGTTACATCATCAATCGCTGCTGTCATGGCATGTCCCCTATTTTTCTTTATTGAACTAGTCGGAAGTCTATCTATAACTTAGCTTGCGCTTGCACAACCGCGTCTTTATAGGCCATCCAGCCCAATAGTGCGCACTTGATTCGAGCCGGAAACTTAGAAACACCAGCCATAGCAACGGCATCTTCAAGGATCTCATCGTCGCCCACCATGGTGCCTTTGCTCTGCATTAGCTCAGTGAAGTTATTTAAAATATGTTCTGCTTCAGCAATGGTTTTACCTAGCAATAGATCACTCAAAATAGAAACGCTGGCCTGCGAGATAGAACAACCAACGCCATCCCAAGTAATCGCGGCGACTTTATCTCCATCTAGAGTTACGTTAAGAGTGATCTCATCGCCACAGCTGGGATTTACGTGGTGGACTTGAGCATCGTAAGTTGCCGCTAATCCCTTATGTTGAGGGCGCTTGTAATGATCAAGGATGACTTCTTGATAGAGGCTATCTAATTGCATTACTTACCACCGAAATACTTTTGCGCGCCGAGAATTCCTTCGATAAGCGCATCTACATCTTGCTCATCGTTATATAGATAAAGCGAAGCTCGAGTAGTTGCTTGCACACCCAACTTGCGAGTTAGTGGCCAAGCACAGTGATGACCGGTACGAACGGCGATGCCTTGCGAGTCTAGGTACTGGCCTAAGTCATGCGGATGGATTTCACCTAAGGTGAATGATGCAACTGCCCCGCGATCGTTCATTTCAAGCGGGCCAACAAGATTTAGGTCAGGAATTTCTTGTAAGCGTTTAAGCAAGTAGCTGCCTAACTCTTGCTCGTGTTGATAAATGTTATCCATACCAATTTGCATTAAGTAATTAAGCGCTGCGCCTAAACCAACTGCTTGGGCCATATTTGGCACACCTGCTTCATGGCGACGGGGTGAAGGTGCCCAGGTTGCATCAGTCATAGTTACGGTTTCGATCATTGATCCACCGAAAAGAAATGGTGGCAAATCCTTAAGTAGCTCTGCGCGACCCCATAAAACGCCAATGCCAGTTGGACCTATCGCTTTGTGCCCAGAAAAAGTCAGAAAATCAACGCCTAACTCTTTAACCTTAACCGGCATATGCGGCGCAGATTGGCAGGCATCGAGGACTACAACAGCGCCAACCTCATGAGCGCGAGCAACTATTGCTGCAAGTGGATTGACTGTGCCCAGAACATTTGACTGATGCGTCAGCGCAACTACTTTCGTATTTGGCGTAATAACATCAGTTAAGTTTGAAAGATCTAACCGGCCATCAGGTGTTACTTCAAACCATTTAAGTTCAGCACCACTGCGCTTAGCCAGCTGCTGCCAAGGAATTAAATTTGCGTGATGTTCCATTTCAGTGACGACGATGCGGTCTTTCGATGTCACATTGAAACGATTATCGCTCCCGCCATTGCTAAAAGCATAAGCAAGTAAGTTCAGACTCTCAGTGGCACCTTTAGTGAAAATGATTTCATCGACACTGCCGCCTAGGAATTTAGCAACTATCTCGCGAGCACCTTCATAAGCATCGGTTGCCTCTTCAGCCAACTGATGCGCACCGCGGTGAACCGCTGCATTGTGCATACGATAGAAATTACTTTCAGCCTCAATTACCGAATTCGGTTTCTGACTAGTGGCACCGGAATCTAAATAAACCAGCCTTTTGCCCTCGCGAATAGTGCGCTTGAAGATTGGAAAATCTTGGCGCACTACACGAGGATCAAAGGCCATATTTCTACTTGCTTACATACTCGGCATAGCCATTTGCTTCTAGCTTCTCAGCTAGCTCTGGTCCGCCTTCTTCAACAATGCGGCCGTCAGCAAATACATGTACGAAATCTGGCTTGATGTAGCGCAAGATGCGGGTGTAGTGAGTAATTAGCAATACCCCTAGATCGTTATCTGCTTTAGCGCGAACTACACCTTCAGAAACAATGCGAAGTGCATCAACATCTAGACCTGAGTCGGTCTCATCAAGGATTGCAATTTTTGGCTTAAGTAGTTCTAGCTGCATAATTTCATGACGCTTCTTTTCGCCACCAGAGAAACCCTCATTTACATTACGTTCAGCAAAGGATGGATCCATGCTGAGCGCAGCCATTGCTGACTTAACTTCGCCAACCCAAGTACGTAACTTAGGAGCTTCGCCGCGAAGTGCAGTTGCCGCAGTGCGAAGGAAGTTAGAAACTGAAACGCCTGGAACTTCTACTGGATATTGCATCGCTAGGAATAAACCAGCACGAGCACGCTCGTCGACTGTCATATCAAGTAAGTCAACGCCATCAAGAGTTACGGTGCCGCCAGTAATCTGATACTTAGGGTGGCCGGCAATTGAGTAAGCCAAAGTAGATTTGCCAGAACCGTTTGGCCCCATGATTGCATGCGTTTCACCGCTCTTGATGGTTAGGTCTACACCCTTCAAGATTTCAACTGGGCCGTTCTCAGTATCAACTGAAACCTTTAGGCCGCGAATTTCTAGTGTGCTCATAACAATCCCTACTTAACTTCTACGGTTACGGAATCTCCGTCAACCACTACTGCATAAACATCAACTGGTGCTACTGCCGGAAGAGTCAAAGCAACTCCGGTACGTAAATCAAACTCTGCGCCATGTAACCAACATTCAATTTTGAA
>CAZUWN010000061.1:3115-5549 GCA_964624105.1 uncultured Candidatus Planktophila sp.
CGACGAGCATCTTCAACTGCAATACCGCGAGACATCAAATAGAACAGCTGTTCATCATCGAATCGACCAGTAGTGCTTGCGTGTCCTGCGCCTACGATTTCACCAGTTTCAATTTCTAAATTTGGAACTGAATCTGCGCGAGCGCCATCACTTAGCAATAAGTTGCGATTCAGTTCGTAAGTGTCAGTACCTTCGGCAGCTGCGCGAATAAACACATCGCCAATCCAAACGGTGTGTGCATCTTGCCCAGCTAGAGCGCCTTTGTAATTAACTCGGGACTTTGCATTTGGCACTAGATGATCAACGAACATGCGGTGTTCGAAGAATTGCCCAGCGGTTGCAAAATAAACACCAAGCAGTTCAACAGATGCGCCTTGGCCCTTGAATTCAACAGTAGGAAGCAAGCGAACTACATCTCCCCCGACTGTGACAATGATTGATTTGAAAGTGGCATCTCTATCAACAATGGCATGCTGACGTCCGGCATGAATTGTCTTTGAATCCCATTCCTGCAGAGAGACAACAGTTAAGTTCGAACCTGGTTCGCAAATGATCTCAATATCTTCGGCAAGTAGATGATCGCCAGAATTTTCGATGATTACCGTTGCTTTTGCGTTTGCGCCGATCCGAAGCTGAACTCGAGAAAGCTCAGCATCAGTCAGGCCGCCAGCTAATCGATGAAGTGAGATCGGCTCAGCCAGTTCAGTATTAGCCGCAATTTTCAAAACCGTAACTTCACTAGCAGCTTCGTGAATTCGACCAACGATTACATCATCAGTATTTGATTCAGCCGAAACTAGTTCGCGACCAATTCGCTCAAAAGTTACACCAGCAGGTGCGCTGCCAGTTAGTGCCAAAGTGTTGCGGGTAGCTAATTTGAAAGTGCCATTGTGTAAGCCACCAAGACGTTTGAGCGGAGTAAACCGCCAAGCTTCTTCGCGCCCAGTAGGCGTTAAGTAATTCGTTGTAAGCGTTGACATATTAAATTAACCAACCGCGCCTTCCATTTGGAGTTCGATCAAGCGGTTTAGCTCGAGTGCGTACTCCATTGGTAGTTCGCGAGCGATTGGCTCAATAAATCCACGCACGATCATTGCCATGGCTTCATCTTCAGTTAAGCCACGTGACATTAGATAGAAGAGTTGATCATCGCTAACTTTTGAAACAGTTGCTTCGTGACCCATTGATACATCGTCTTCGCGAATATCAACATACGGATAGGTATCTGAGCGAGAAATGGTGTCCACCAATAGAGCATCACATTTAACTGTGCTCTTTGAATGATGCGCACCTTCTTGCACCTGTACTAAGCCGCGGTATGAAGTACGGCCGCCGCCACGTGCGACTGATTTAGAAATTACTGATGAAGATGTGTATGGAGCCGCGTGAACCATCTTGGCGCCGGAATCTTGATGTTGACCTTCGCCAGCGAAAGCTAGTGAAAGTGTTTCTCCCTTTGCATGTGGACCCATCAAGAAAATCGCTGGGTACTTCATGGTTACCTTGGACCCAATGTTGCCATCGACCCATTCCATAGTTGCACCCTCGGCACAGGTAGCGCGCTTTGTTACTAGGTTATAAACGTTGTTCGACCAGTTTTGAATTGTGGTGTAACGAACGCGAGCACCCTTTTTAACAATGATCTCAACTACCGCTGAGTGCAATGAATCTGACTTGTAAATTGGCGCTGTGCAGCCTTCTACATAATGGATATATGAATCTTCATCGGCAATGATCAAAGTACGTTCGAACTGACCCATGTTTTCAGTGTTGATACGGAAATAGGCCTGCAATGGAATATCTACATGTACGCCCTTAGGCACATAGATAAATGAACCACCTGACCATACTGAAGTGTTAAGAGCTGCAAACTTATTATCGCCAACTGGAATCACGGTACCGAAATACTCTTTGAACATTTCTGGATGCTCTTTTAGGGCGGTATCGGTATCAAGGAAAATAACGCCTTGGGCCGCTAAATCTTCACGAATTGAGTGATAAACAACTTCTGATTCATATTGCGCTGCAACACCTGAAACTAAACGCTGCTTTTCAGCCTCTGGAATACCTAAACGGTCATAAGTATTTTTAATTTCCTCAGGTAGGTCATCCCAAGTAGTTGCTTGTTTTTCAGTTGAGCGCACGAAGTACTTAATGGTGTCGAAGAAAATACCGCTTAAGTCTGAACCCCAATTTGGCATTGGCTTCTTTTCGAAAAGGGCCAATCCTTTTAGACGCAGGTCGAGCATCCACTGTGGCTCGGATTTCTTCGCAGAGATATCGCGAACTACTTCCTCGTTGATACCGCGCTTTGAATTTGCGCCAGCATCATTCTTATCGGACCAGCCGAATTCATAATTGCCGAGTCCGTCGAGTTCTGGATGTGCGATTGTCATTAGTTGCCTCTCCGAGCACTAGTTTTGTTTACTGCATT
>CAZUWN010000062.1:0-5506 GCA_964624105.1 uncultured Candidatus Planktophila sp.
TGGGCAAATGGCTGCCCATCTCTAGATTTTCACGCTCTGCCACTTTAAACTTCCCTCATGCATACAAGCTATGAACAACGCCTCGAATTCCTGCAGCAATTTAGTGATGGCTTGGAGCTCTTCTCTGAAAAACACCCTCATGCAAAAATCACACATGGTGACGGCTGGAGAATCTGCAGTAGCAACTCACAATTTTCAATGCTCAATAATGCATTGCTCTACACATCACGCAAAGAAGCTCTCGCCGAGTTAATCGCAACCATTGAAGCTAACCAGGCCCCTGCAGGAATTCGTTTAGCAGGACCAGCGATCGTGCACACAACCGCCTTAGCCGAACTGGGATACACAAACCATGGCGGCGGCCCATTTATGCTCTGGAGCGCAGACACATCCCTGGACACCTTCACACTGCGCGATGGCCTAACTGTCAGACGCCTTGTCCCAACCGACAGTGATGTCATGAACACAATTTATGCAGATGTCTACACAATGACTCCCGAAATGATTGCAGATTTCAAGCCCTTCCAATTTGCAACTGACCAGGATTACACCTGGGGCCTGTTTAAAGATGGTGAAATGGTTTCTCTAGTAACAGCTGTTATCTATAAAGACACCATTGGCGTCTGGAACATGGGCACGCCAACTATCCATCAGAAAAATGGATATGGATCTGAATTACTCAAATACGTCATGAAGACCCACAAAGACATGGGTGCCAAGAACTTCTTCCTGCACGCAACCACCGCAGGCAAGTTCTTGTATGACAAGTGCGGTTGGATCACCCTTGATTACCTGCCGTATCTATCAAAGGTAGTCAAGAAGTAAGCATGAGCGAGCAGATAGACCAGTTCTTCCGCCCTGATGGCACCTTAATCAGCATTCCCGTTAAACCAGCCAAGAAGATCGCAGTCCTTCAGCACATCGCCTCTGAACTCTCCCCTGATACCAAGTACCCAGAGAAGGAACTGAACCTAATAATTGCCAAGTACCACGCAGACACAGCTGCACTACGCAGGTACATGATCGAGTACGGGATATTGGAGAGAGATGGGGAGAGTGTTTATTGGGTTGTAGATAAACAATCTGCTTTGCTCTAGATTCTCATGATGGATAGTTTCCTAGCAATTGATTATGAAACCGCAAATGGTGACAGGCGCAGTGCATGTTCTGTCGGAATCTCTCATGTCGAAAACGGATTGGTAATCCAAACATTTCAACATTTGATTAAACCGCCATCAGAATTTGGAGAATTTGATCCATTTAATGTCATGATTCATGGGATTCAGTCTAAGGATGTGAAAAACTCAAAAGGCTTCGACCATATTTGGAAAGAAATCGAAGCCATAAATCCTGGTTACAAACTTCCTTTTGTCTGCCATTATTCCGGATTCGACATTCGTGTTACGCAAGATCTCTTCCTTTATTACGGAATCAACATGGGTGACATTGCTTTCTTTGACACTCTAACTATCGCCAAGAAATTGTGGCCTAATTTAATAAATCATAAATTAAGCACCTTATCAAAGAACTTCGATATCGAATTAGATCATCATGTTGCATCTTCTGATGCAGAAGCTTGTGCAAGAATTGCTCTACGCCAAATAAAGGATTTGAATAAATCCACTTTGGCCGAAGTCGCGGCAGAGTATGGATATAAACTTGGCTTGTTAAATGCATCAGGTGTGAAAACCATGTCTGATTTCAAAAATTATGGAAGTACTTATTCGCATGGGCCCTATGATCCAAAGTCGGCATCTTCAAAAGATGTAGCACCAGATCGTGAAATTAATGCAGGTAGTGATCTATATGGTCAATATGTTGTTTTTACGGGTGAGTTAACATCAATGAGCAGAAAAGAAGCTATTCAATTAGCGGTGAACAGTGGAGCTGCGGTGACATCATCTGTGACCAAGAAGACTGGATATCTAGTTGTTGGAATAAGTGACTTTATTGACTTTGAAAATGGTAAAAAGACACGAAAGCTTTTGGATACCGAAAAGTTACAGCAGGCCGGTCAGGCAATATCAATTATCGATGAAGAAGATTTCATAAGAATGGCTTCCTTTTGAAGAGCGCCTAAAAGCGAGATTCGTTGATTGCTAACTTTTTTCTAACAACCTCTGAAATATCTACACCAAGCACGTCCGCTAAACGAATCAAGTAAATAGCCACATCCGCAATCTCTAATTCAACATCCTTAAGTTTGTCTTCAGACATATTTGAACGCGTCGATTGCTCTGCTGTTAGCCACTGAAACTCTGCAACCAGTTCCCCAGCTTCTCCCGCAACAGCCATTGAGAGGTTCTTGGGCGTATGGAACTGCTCCCAATCACGAGCATCTGCGAACTTTTTAATCTCGGCTGCTAGATTCTGGATCTCGTTCATTACATCCCCTATTTTGGAAGTTTGCTTTTAAAGTAATCTGAAGTGGCGTCGTCTACAAAATAAACATAGCAACCTTTCATGCCTCGGCTCATTAAAGTCCTATATGTATTTCTAATCAACTCATCGGCCTTAAGTTCGGCGCTAATTGGGTCTTCCTTCATCTCTTTTTTATATCCCTTAAGGGAGGCATCGGTCTTGGCCCGTGCGGATGGATCAGTCTTTAAAATCCCGTCGATGGCTATTAAGTCACGACCGACAATAACTCCCACATAATCGACTTCAAGACCCTGGCAAGTGTGAATACACCCGACTTCTTCAACAGACTTAGGGCTAATAATCCATTCACTTCCATCTGATGTCAGATTCCAGGTTGCCTTGTAACCAAAAGGATCAATCGTTATATCTTTCAAATCTGGACGCTTCTGGCTGATCCAATCCCAGCAATAACCAGCAACAACACGACTCTTGTTATTGACCTTGTTCTTTTCTTTTATCTTGTTGTGCATTTCAAGTGGGCTATCAAAAATCTGGAAATCAAACTTCTCGGGTGAGAAATAGTGAGTAGAGTCTGGACCAACTCCTAAAGTCTCATCTAGCCAAGCCATGTAATCATCTGATCCACTGCAGCGAAATTGTGAGGTAAGTTCTAAACGTTCAACTATTGCTCCCGCTAACTTAGCATGCTCCTCAATCATTGATATCTCACCCACATCTGACCAGGTCACCTTTTGCGCCTCGTCGATGAAGAAAACAGAAGTTTTCGCGGTCTTAATAATCTCCATGACTTGGTTTTCGCCCAAGTTCTTAAACATTCCAGATTTCATCTTCAAACGATGAGCTTCATCAACAATTAAAGTATCGAAACTAGACTTCTCAGTTTCCGTGAACGAGCCAGAACCACTAAATAAACTTCGTATATCTGCCTTTCCAAATATTTTCTTTAGCTTTGCCTCAAAAACAGCACGAGGTGCAGCATTTGGCGTTACATACTTAACATTTAGTCGCTGACTTGTTAAGCGCGCTAGCGCATTAATTGAAATGACTGATTTACCTGTGCCTGGGCCGCCGTTGATTATGAGTACTCGCTTTTGTCCAGTTAGGGATTGATTAGATGCACTAATAATCTTTTCAAGTACAGTCTTTTGTTCATCAAGCAATACAAATTCTTCATGGCCTTTCAGCATCGACCCGACTGAATCTGCCAACTGTTGTGATGGACGAATCACTGCGGCATCGATTCGCTCTAAGAGATCAGTGCCACTTCCGATAAAAATATTCTCACTAATCATGGAACGTAGTTGGTCGCTCTGTCCTTTGATGTAGACAGGCACTTCCTTTAACTTCTCTTCATAGCGTGATGATTTAACGACCATCGAATCTTCGCAGTTGTGTAGATATGCGCAGGCGCTAACTAATACCCCTGTGTCATATATGTACTCGTTATACATCTTGAGATGACTTAAATAGCTCCAGGCCTGATAAGAAGGATGTGGTGTGTCTCTTAAGCCCCCGCCAAGAAATGTGCGAACGTGTTCCGACAGATCTGAAAACTGAATGTCTGTCCACTGTTTTAATTCAATGATTACTAGGGACTCCTTGCCGGCAGAGTTCTTTCCAGACAACATAAAATCGATGCGAAATGCTCTTCCATTTACGCGGTATTCAATCGCCACGCCTGCATCGCCTGGAATATCTGATGTGTTCATCGCGTGATACATGGCATTACCTAAGGAGTTTCGCCAGGATGCGTATTCGGATTCACCTACACTGTGCCCAAGTTTGCGCTTAACTTCATTTTTAACCTTGTCCTCAATTGACGGGGCATCTAAAAGGAACTGTTCCTTCGTCGCTAGATAGGCAAGCATAGATAAAGGATATTACTTCTTTTGCTGAAATTGCTGAATGCGTATGTTTTTCATGGTCAGGTTAATATCCAAACAAATGTACTGAGTTCACATCAATGGGCGTACTTTCGCTCAAGAAAAACGTTTCGATTCGATTCTCGACAGTGTTAAATATCTTCTGCGAACCACCTTTTTCGGTGACTCTAATGTTGGGCACCATCAAAAATAAATGCTTTGCTTCTGAGCATAGATGCGTTTTCCAAACATCAAGAAGATCCATATTGTTTGCAATTGTTTTGCCTCGCTCAACTTCGAAAAGGATCCCTCCACCTGCTAGTGACTTGAAATAATCTGGCCGAATTCCAGAAACTTTGTAAGAGGCGAAAAGACCTTTCTTTTCACTTGCAAACCCAAGAGATTCCATTTGATCTAAAATCGATTTCTGCACAGTATGGCTGGATGCCCCAAATTTATGTACTTCGGCAATTGCGTCTTTCACTCTTTGATCATTAAGGATTTCACTTACTTGTCGTGATGTCTCAAGCGTTTCATTCAAATTTTGACTACTGGGCAAACCTGAGCGAAGAAATACGCGGTAACTCTCCGTGATTTCCATCCAACAAGCTTCTCATTAACAGTGAGGAGAAGCTAGTGGAATATGTGCTAACTCTTGATTATCGCCCCAATCACCCTCCTCCGGTGTGGTAATTCACTTTAGATTGATGCTTCGCTCAGCGCTTTCTTCACAATAACCTTTTGGAAGTAACCAAGTCCAAAGCACAGGCATAGAAGTACGTACCAAATTGATTCGGCAGGTGTCATAGAGGCTACGAGCCCACGCTCATGCATAGCTTTTTTCATTGGGATCTTCGCAAAGTAGCCAGCTCCAAGTGCCAAGCATTGCAAGTAATACCAAAACGTTTCCATTCCTGTCAGTTTCTTATCGTTCACTGAATCCTCCATTGGTAGTTTGATTCAAGGCTAGCCCCCTAGGCGGTCTCTGGCACGTATTAAGTGGTCACTTCTTCTTATAACCACTTGGACACTTTGGATTAACTGCCGTTACTTTCTTAGTGAGCTTGCCCTTGATGCAGGTAATAGTGGTCTTCTTTGCAGTCGCCGCTGCCTTTGCTTTAGCCGCTGCCAGAATTTTTGCAGCAGCTATCTTGGCGTCTGCAATAAGTTTATCTGCGGCTGCCTGGGCCTCTTCTTTCAACTTTAGATCTGCTGCTGCTTTGTCTGCTGCTGCTTTGTCTGCTGCTGCTTTGTCTGCTGCT
>CAZUWN010000063.1:0-2352 GCA_964624105.1 uncultured Candidatus Planktophila sp.
CCGGCTTCTAGAAATAACGCCTTCTGTACGCCTTCGAATTTCCAGCCAGCCTTCTCAAAGCTCTTTCGCATTGCAACATTTGATTCTTCGGTAGAACCTTGAACGCGATGCGCGCCATTAGTAAAGGCATACTCAGTTCCAGCGATTAGTGCTTTAGTTCCAATTCCTTTACCGCGAGATTCTGCTGCGATCTCTAGCCCCATTTCCCAAGAGCCTTCAGGCATAGTTTTGTCACATTTACGCAATTGAAAATCCCCTACTAATACCCCATCGGATTCAATTGCTAAATGAAAATAGTGGTCATGCCAATCGCCAATGTTTGAAAACCGTAATCGGAATCTTTCTCGGCGTTCATCAGAATCAATTTCTCGAATTTCGCAGGCGCGATCAAACTCACTTTGTAGGTAAGGACGAAGTATCACGCTCATTTTCGTATAGTAACGATCAGAACTAGTGAAACGGGCGTAGCTCAACTTTTCGGTTGCAAGCCTTCGATGCTGCGAAAGCTAACTTCTCGGCAGTCTCGGCATCTGCTGTTTCAATAATCCATAAACCACTGAAGTTTTCTTTGGCATCAAATAGTGGCTTTCCGGTGCTTAAGTTTGCCCCGTTTCGATTATCAATAACGGTGGCTGATTCAGGCGCATGCAGCCCCCAAGCAAATATAAATTGCCCATTGGCACGTAGTTCATCGTTGAATTTATCGATCTCAACCATTTCACCAGGAGTCCCTGAGTTAGCCAAGTCATCAATTACCGAGATTTGAAATTTAATTTTAAGTTCCTGCCTATTTTCCATTCCAATTTGCGAGCTCTGCTGCAAATGGATCAAGACCCATTGGGCCAATCTTTAGCGCATAAGTGTGGAACTTCTTGAGTGAGAAATCAGCACCTAAACGCGCCTTGGCATCTTCGCGTGCTTTCATCCAGACGCGCTCGCCCACCTTGTACGAGATAGCTTGGCCCGGCCAACCTAAGTAACGATCGGTTTCGCTACGCGAGTGAACATCGTCAAGCAAAGCTTGTTCGTTAAGAAGTTTGCGTGATGATTCAGCGTTCCAGACATTGCCATCGAAATCGGTGTAGCCAAGGTGCATTCCGATATCTACAACGATGCGAGCTGCACGTAAAGCTTGAGCTGATAAATAGCCCATTTCAATACCTGGTTCATCAAAGGCGCCAAGTTCATTCATGAAGCGTTCGGCATAGAGTGCCCAGCCTTCGCCGTAACCACTAATCCACGCTGCATTTATTTGAAAACGTGAGAGGCGATCTTTTTCAATGGCAACAGTTGCGCATTGCAAGTGATGGCCAGGGACTGCTTCGTGATACCAAGTCGAAACTAAGTGCCAGCTGCTGACTTCATCCTTGCCCAACATTGGAATCCAGGTTGTGCCGGGGCGAGATAGATCCTCTGAAGGTGGGTTGTAATAAGGCGCAGATGCGCTGCCTTCAGGGGCTAAGCGAGCTTCACAGATTTTTATGCGGTCATCAATTTCAAAGTACTCGCCATCCATGCGCACCATTGCCGCATCAGTAAAGTCCTGTAGGTATTTAATAACATTTGCTTCGCCCTTGATTACGTACTTAGGGTCATGATCTAAGTGATCGGCAACTTCGCGAAGAGTTTTTGCGCCGGGCTTGATTTGTTCAGCAATCTCCCACATGCGGGCGTTGATCGCTTTGAGATCTGCCATGCCCCACTCGTAAGTGGCGCGAAGATCTAGCTTTGCACCGGTGAAATAACGTGCCCATACTGCGTAGCGTTCTGCGCCAACTGCATCATTTGGGTTAGCGATCGGCAGGTATTGAGTCTTTAAGAATTCTGCGGTTTCGGCGGCAGCTTTTTCAGCAAGCTTGGCGTTGGCATGCATTTCTGGATATTTGCCATCAGCATCGAAGTTTTTACACATCGTGCTAAAGCCACCGTTGGCATAACTTTCTAGTTGCTCGATAACGCCACGCACTTGTCGTTGCGCAGTTGTCTTGCCGTTCTTGGCAACTTCCATGATGGTGCCAGTCCAAGACTTAAATGCGCCATCGACCGCGGCTAAACGCTTGGCAATATTGTCGAAATCTTGATCGCTGGCCTTTGGCATCAATTCAAAAATTGAGCGGATATTAGAAGGTGGCGAAGTCAACACATTCCAGAGAACGAATGATTCTTGGCTCTCATGTAGGGCCAGACCTGACTCGAGGCGCTCTTTCATAACAGTCTGGGCAATGCGATCAATCTCATCTATCGGCTTTAGCGCCATCAGCTTGGCCAGGGTTGCCTTAGTTAGATCAGCAGATTTTTGGGCACCGGCAATTGAGAAATCATCAAGTTTGTCTTGATTGAGGCCATTGCCCA
>CAZUWN010000063.1:2452-5459 GCA_964624105.1 uncultured Candidatus Planktophila sp.
AATACAAAGGCAAAGAATAACCAACCAGATAGCGCAAATGCTTGGGTGCCAGATAGTAAAACACCGATGGTGCAACCAAGTGAGGTCATTGAGCCCCAGCCAAGAAGCACGCCGCCGACAAGTGCCGTAGAACTATTAGTTACGGTTAACTTAGAAAATTTAAATCTTCCGCCGGCAAGTGCGGCTGCAAATGATGTGCCCACTATGCCGATAACCAACCAACCGTTGTTAGTTATGGTTTCAGTCAGCACTGCAACGCAACCTGCCAATTTGTCTAGGCCGAATAAAGTATCTGCACCGATTTGATTGCCATCCATAAAGGTGCGAGCTGAAGTGCTCAGCTGGCGAGTAACGCCAAGAGGTTCAACGCGAAGATAAGCAAAAGTGCCGATTAAACCCACGATAGCGCCAGTTGAAATTGGGCTCCAACGCTGGGTAATTAAGTTCTTAAACGTTGCACTTACCGAAATTGCAGCACTTGGCGCGCTTCTAATCGGATCAGAATTGGTACCTTTTTTTATCGCAAATACCGCCAATAGAAGTAGTGCGCCAAGAGTTAGCAGTAGTGCGCCGGAATACCCAACGTAGTGAGGTAACCAAATTGTTGGGGCATCTGAAATTGCATTTAAGTAGAGCCAATTCCAGGTAAGAAAAGCTAGAACGAAACCAATTAGCGTGCCAATCAGCGCTGGAATAGCGCGCAAATAACCTTGACCAAGGCGATAGAGATGTCCGCTGATGCAGGCACCAGATAAAGCCATGCCTATTCCAAATGTAAAAGCAGATACTGCAAGTACCCAACTAACTGGCCCGATATGTGCAACCGGTGGTAATCGATCGGTGCTGGTATCAGGCAGGAATTGACCAAAAATAATGGTGTAGCCAATTGAACCAACTGCGATAGCTACCAATATGGATAAAAATGGGGTGGTGTTCTTATCTTCAATTCCATCTCTAAAGATGCAGAAGAAACAGAAGCGGCCACGCTCGAGCAAAAGACCCAAACTCATACCAATTAATAGCGAGATTGGCGCAGTTGAATTCTCTAGATTTGAAGAGAGAATAAAAGCTGTAGCTAGAAGGGCGGCGATAACTAAGAAAGAAATGCCAGTGCGAATCTTTTCTTGTTTAGTCCATAAAGAATCAGCAGCCCCGGGGTTACCGGAGCTGCTGCTCTTTAGATTTAAGGATGAAATTACAGTGCTCCCCAGATAGTTCCGGCAGGATTACTAATTGGTGCACCAACTGAATTTCCATATTCAGTCCATGAACCGTCGTAATTCTTCACTCGGCTAAATCCGAGAATCTCGCTCAAAACAAACCAAGTAAGTGATGAACGCTCACCGATGCGGCAGTAAGTAATAATCTGATCAGCACCAGTTACGCCCTTGTCTGCATAGAGCTTCTTAAGTTCTGCCACAGTCTTAAATGTGCCATCAGAGTTAACGTTTAGGCCCCAAGGAACATTGATAGCTCCTGGAATGTGACCGGCACGAACTGCTAGTTCCTGGAATCCGGCTGGTGCGAAGATCTTTCCGCTGTATTCATCAGCAGAGCGAATATCGATCAGCGTTGCTTTTCTTTCTTTCTTAGCAACCGGAAGAACGTCTCGAGTTAAGCCGGCACGTAGATTCTTATCAGCAGCTTTTGCCACGAAGTTGCCAGCCTTAAATGTTGGAACCGCAGTTGTTAACGCACGGCCATCCTTTTCCCACTTAACGCGGCCACCATCTAGTACCCGGACATCTTTTTGACCATAGATATTAAAGATCCAGGCACCCCAGGCTGCAAACCAGTTGTTCTTATCTCCGTAGAGAACAACTGTGGTGTCCTCATCGATGCCAGCCTTTTGAACAAGTGCCGTGAACTTAGCTTGGCTAATGATGTCGCGATTAACTGTATCCACTAGATCTGTGTGCCAAACCAATTTAACTGAATTCTTAATATGACCGCGCTCGTAGATACCAGGCTCGGTGCTAACTTCAATAATTCGCACCTTTGGATTATCAATGTTCTGTTCTAGCCAGTCAGGTTGCGCAACAGCGCGAGCTAGATTCTTTGGACGAGCTTCAGCTGGTAATACACCTGTCGTAGCAAGAAGACCAGAAATTAGAGCACCTGCGATTAACTTCTTTGAAATAGACATCATTTTCCTTTGTTAGTTTCTAAATAGAGTTTTTGTTTAAAGTTTTTTTACAGCAGAATTTTGAGACGCTAAAAAATTTAAGAAAATTAGCAGCTGGTGCTGGAGATGCGGCAGTAGTCAATTACGCGACGTTTAGTGAAGTACATCGTGACTACCTTTCGTTTTTTTATTTAGCTAAATATAAATGAACTAGGCAGAAATATAGGCTAATGAAATCACAATGTAAAAATGCGAATCAATTGCATCTGCAATCTATACCCCTGCTGTTTCTTTGATCAGTTTTATTGTGGTTTCGCGATGGTTCCACATAATCACATGAGCACAATTTGGCACCCGAATCCATTTTGCGTGTTTCGGCAAAAGCGATTTTTCCTGCGCTAATTCCTCAGGCAGAGTTAAATCAGCGTCACCAAAGACCACGGAAATCTTTACTTCAGGGTGAACGGCTGAATCAAACTTTTGCCCTCTGATTCCTTGCCATAAATGTTTGTATCCTTTAGAACGAGCCATCGCAATCACTGAATCTCGACAGGATTCGTAACTGAGTTCACGCCATAAGTGAGTGATTTTGCGATACCCCAAAGCTTTTAGCGGCGGCAGATGAAATGCAATCGGCATAAAGAATTGCGAAATCTTTGCCAAAATTCTCGAGTCAATACTCGGTGGAATCTTCATAGTTGGAGCTTCGTTCCATAAACCTGCTGGCGCTAGGGCGGTCACACTTGCAACGAGGGCTGGCCGCAAAGCTGCCATCTCTAATGAGATCCAACCACCGAGAGAGTTTCCGGCAACGTGCATCTTTCGCACATTGTGAACGCTCTGCATGTAGCGCAGAATCATTTCTCCGAGTGAACGCGGGTC
>CAZUWN010000064.1:0-5351 GCA_964624105.1 uncultured Candidatus Planktophila sp.
CTGAAACCGTAGAAGAAAAAGTTATGTTCGAGTTGCAAGAATCCCTAGTAAAACAATGGAGTGCTGAAAGTAAATGAACCCCCTGCCCATAATTTCCATCATTGCACTTTTAGCTTTCGCGGGCTTTTTAGCTGGCACCGAATCAGCGCTAGCTTCGATCTCGCGGGTAGTGATTGAAAAGCTAGAGAGCAAGCGTGGCGGCGCAATTTTAAAGAAAGTTTTCTTTGACCAAGCCAGATATTTAAACGTGGTGCTATTAGTTCGAAAGACTTGCGAATTAACCGCAACCGTTCTATTGGCTGTTATTTTGTTACGCGAATATTCATCTGCCCAAGCAATGGCGCTAACGGTTGCAATCATGGTGGTTGTTTCGTATGTAATGGTTGGAGTTGGACCTCGCACACTCGGCAAGCAAAGACCTGATAATTGGGCTCTGGCTGGCGCAACAGTTGCTTATTTCTTAGCCTTCATACTGGCTCCACTTACTAAATTACTTATTGCAATTGGTAATGCGATTACGCCTGGAAAAGGCTTTAGAAGTGGGCCATTTGCTAATGAAGCCGAACTGCGCGACTTAGTAGATCAAGCTCACGAACGCGGTCTAGTTGAGTCTGATGAGCACGAAATGATTCACTCGGTATTTGAGCTGGGCGATACTTTGGTGCGCGAATTAATGGTGCCCCGCACCGACATGGTTTGGGTGGAAAAAGATAAGACTCTGCGCCAAGGCCTATCCCTTGCACTTCGTTCTGGCTTTTCGCGAATCCCAGTCGTAGGCGAAAATATTGACAACATTATTGGCATTACTTACGTGAAAGATTTAGCCCGTCGGGCACTAGATCATCATGAAGCTGAGACAACTGAGCGAGTAGAGCAGCATTTGCGCCCAGCTACCTTTGTTCCAGAAATCAAGATCGCAGCAGAGTTATTGAAGGAAATGCAGCGCGATCAGATTCACTTAGCAATTGTGGTTGATGAATATGGTGGCACTGCTGGCCTAATTACCATTGAAGATATTATTGAAGAAATCGTGGGCGAAATTGCCGATGAATATGATGATGGTGATGATTCATTTACTTGGTTAAATGAAGAGAAAACTAAAGCTCGGGCAAAGGCTGCTTTACATATTGAAGATTTAGCCGAAGAACTTGAAATTGAAATCGAAGCGCAAGACTTCGAAGATGTTGACACTATCGGTGGACTAATGGCGCAGAAACTTGGTCGCGTGCCAATTACTGGTAGCACCGTAGATTTAGGTGGCTGGTCAATTACTTCAGAACGTCCAATTGGTCGTCGTCGTAGAATAAGTAGTGTTCTTATCGAAAAGTTAGTGGAGCCAGTTTCAAATGCTGAATAATCCAGAAGATCAAAAGTTAGTCACTTTGGCGCAGGCAACTTTGAAGCGAAGTGGCGCAAAGCAAGCTGCAGCACTACGCGATAACACTGGTCGCACTTATGTGGCAGTCCCTGTTAATTCCACATCACTTGCATTAGATGCGGTTGAAGCAGTATTTACAGTTGCGATGGCTTCACAAATTAGTGGCATTGAGGCCGTTGTCTTTACTGGTGAGCGAAGTGCGAAAACTGCAGTAATTACTGAGTTTGCGCCATCGGCAGCGATCTTCTTTGCCAACGAAGGGGCAGAGCCCGATAAGATTGCCTAATGCGCATCGTTCGATTTAGCCCTGGTCCAGATACTGGTCTAGGCACTGACCCGCTTTTTGGGTTACTAGAAGATGACAACACTATTAGCGTGATTTCGGGGGACCCGATCTACCACGGCGTCACCAAGACGGCGGCGACTACCGAACTAAGCAAAGTGCGCTTATTAGCCCCAGTTATTCCGCGCAGCAAAGTTGTCTGCATTGGCAAGAACTATGCCGATCACGCAGCTGAAATGGGTGGCGTGGTTCCTGATGAACCAATCATTTTTATTAAGCCAAATACTTCGGTGATCGGACCAAATGACACGATCGTTTGGCCCAGCATGGCTGGTCAAGTTGATCACGAAGCTGAACTCGCAATTGTGATTGGCCGGATCTGTAAAGATGTTCCTAAAGAGCGCGTAGCTGATGTGATCTTTGGTTACACAATTGCTAACGATGTAACAGCCCGCGATCTTCAGAAGAAAGATGGCCAATGGACTCGCGCTAAAGGCTTTGATACTTTCTGCCCGCTTGGCCCCTGGATCGATACTGATTTCATTCCTGGAACTCAACGAATTACGGCCACCTTAAATGATGAAATTAAACAAGATGGCAAGTTAAGCCAGATGATGTTTGATGTGCCAGCAATCGTAGAATTCGTTTCTAAAGTAATGACCTTGCTTCCAGGCGATGTAATTATTACCGGAACTCCTGCTGGTATTGGTCCAATGCCAGAAAAATCAACTATTACTATCGCAATCGATGGTTTGGGCGAATTAACAAATAAGGTGAGTGCTCGTGGGTAAAGAAGTTCGCGTACGTTTCGCACCATCACCAACTGGTGACCTGCACGTTGGAAATATTCGCACAGCGCTATTTGATTGGGCTTACGCCCGTCATACCGGCGGTACTTTTATTTTCCGCATTGAAGATACCGATACCACTCGCGTCACTGATGAATATATTCAAGCTGCGATTGAAACTCTTAAGTGGCTTGGTTTGAATTGGGATGAGGGTCCTGAAGTTGGTGGACCAAATGGTCCTTACTTACAATCACAGCGACTAGGAATTTATGCCGAATGGGCGCAAAAGTTTCTTGATCAAAAAGATGCTTATTACTGCTACTGCACACCCGTTGAATTAGAAGCTCGTCGCGAAGCACAGCGTGCTGCAAATGTTGCGCCCGGCTACGACGGTCAATGTCGCGATTTAACTGATGCGCAAATTACTGATTACAAGGCGCAAGGCCGCGAAGCTGTAGTTCGCATGCGCATGCCTGATGGCAGCACCACTTTCACTGATGAGATTCGTGGCGATGTAACTTTTGATCATAAATTTGTCCCTGATTTCGTACTGGTACGCGGCGATGGTTCACCTCTTTATACCTTGGCTGTTGCCGTAGATGACGTCATGATGAAAGTTAGCCATGTATTGCGTGGCGAAGATTTACTTTCATCAACTCCTCGCCAGATTCGCGTTTATCAAGCAATGGGCGTAAAGCCAGAGGATTACCCAGCGTTTGCCCACTTGCCATTTGTGATGGGTCAAGACAACACCAAGCTCTCAAAGCGAAATGGTGAAGTATCAATTGCTTGGTATCGCGAGCGCGGTTTCTTGCCTGAGGCGATCTGTAATTACTTAGCCCTGCTTGGTTGGTCACCAGGTGATGATCGCGAAAATGTAACAATGAAAGAATTAACTGAACTTTTTACAGTCGACAAAGTGCATTCATCGCCAGCTCGGTTTGATATGAAGAAGTTAGAAGCCATTAACGGCGACAAGATCCGTGCGCTAACTCCTGAAGAATTCCTTAATTGGTCGATGCCATTTCTAACTAAGGCTGCAGTAATTTCCGGAACTGATGCCGAGATTGCAGTTGTTAAGGCTGCGCTACCAATTATTCAAGAGCGCATTGTTACCTTGGCTGAAGTGCCAGCGATGCTGAACTTCTTATTCGTAAAGAACTTTGCGGTTGCCGAAGATTGCGTGAGCAAAGTAAATGATGAAGCAGCTAAAGCGGTATTGAGTCGCAGTATCAGCGAACTAGAGAAACTAACTACTTGGACTCACGATTCAATTGAGGCAGCGCTACGTTCTTCGCTCATTGAAGAAATGGGGCTAAAGCCACGTATCGCTTTTGGCGCAGTTCGAATCGCGACAACCGGAAGCAATATTTCGCCGCCACTCTTTGAATCCATGGAGCTACTTGGCCAAGAAGTTAGTTTGCAACGCATCAAATTGGCGCTGGCTCTTTAACCTGTAAGCAGTTTCACTAACTGGAACCCTTTTGGGGTGAAAAAAGCCAAGTGTTATAGTTCAAGCATGACGCAGATTTCTGCAGGTGAAAAATTTAGAAAAGCCCTTGCCCAAGAAAAGCCACTCCAAATTGTGGGCACGATCAACGCTAACCATGCCCTCCTTGCCAAGCGCGCCGGATATAACGCTATTTACTTATCTGGCGGCGGGGTAGCTGCTGGCTCATTAGGCGTACCTGATTTAGGAATTAGCAATCTAGACGATGTGCTTGTCGATGTTCGTCGCATAACTGATATTTGTGATCTGCCATTGTTAGTAGATGCAGATACCGGTTTCGGAGCATCGGCATTTAATATCGGTCGTACCGTTAAATCTTTGATTAAAGCTGGCGCTGCTGCAATGCATATGGAAGATCAAGTAGCTGCCAAGCGTTGTGGTCATCGCCCAAATAAAGAAGTTGTTTCAAAGGGCGAAATGGTTGATCGTATTAAAGCTGCTGTCGATGCTAGAGGTGATGACAGTTTTGTGATCATGGCTCGCACTGATGCAATTGCAGTTGAAGGAATTGAATCTGCCATTGATCGCTCTCTTGCCTACATTGCAGCCGGTGCTGATTATATTTTCCCGGAAGCAATTCGCACCCTTGAAGATTTCAAGAAGTTTAGAGCCGCTGTAAATGTTCCGATTCTGGCTAACATCACTGAATTTGGCATGACACCACTATTTACTCGTGATGAACTAGCTGGCGCAGATGTCTCGATGATTCTTTATCCACTCTCAGCTTTCCGCGCTATGAATAAGGCCGCTGAAAATGTTTATAACGCGATCCGCAATGATGGCACCCAAGCCAACGTAATTGACACGATGCAGACCCGCGAAGAACTCTACGATCGCATTGATTATCACCGTTACGAACAAGCCCTTGATAAATTCCTAAAGGAGCAAGAATAAGTGGTTGAATTCAAGCCTAAGAAGTCAGTTGCCCTATCAGGCGTACCAGCCGGCAACACCGCACTTTGTTCAGTTGGTAAAAGTGGCAACGATTTACATTACCGCGGCTATGACATTCTAGATTTAGCAAAACATTGTGAATTCGAAGAAGTTTCTTATTTATTGATCCACGAAAAGCTACCGAACTTAGCCGAACTAAATGCATACAAAGCAAAGCTAAAGAAACTGCGTGGCTTACCTGATTCACTAAAGCGAGTACTCGAGCAGATTCCGGCAACTGCCCATCCAATGGATGTAGTTCGTACCGGTGTATCAGCCCTTGGCACCATGGAACCAGAAGCAGATGCCCATGAAATCACTGCGGCGCGCGAGTTAGCTGATCGGTTAGTTGCCTGCATCCCTTCGATTTTGGTCTATTGGTATCACTTCAGCCATAACGGCAAGAAGATTGAAGTTGAAACTGCTGATGATTCGGTAGCTGCGCACTTCTTACACATG
>CAZUWN010000065.1:0-5258 GCA_964624105.1 uncultured Candidatus Planktophila sp.
AAGAGTAAGCCAACCTACGAGAGCAAAATAGATCCGGACTTAATATGAGCGTAATAGAAGAAGTTACTGAAGCTTTAGCAAAAGTTCAGGATCCAGAACTACATCGTTCTATTACTGAACTGGGCATGGTTGACCGAGTTGATTTTAAAGATGGTCGCCTTGAACTTCATGTGTTACTAACAATTTCAGGTTGTCCAATGAAAGATCGCCTGCGCAATGATGTAACGTCCGCGGTGAGCTCGATTGCGGGTATCTCTGAAATAGATTTAACTTTTGGCGTTATGTCAGATAGCCAGCGTGCTAACGTGAAATCATTATTGCGAAACGGCCGCGAAAAATTTATTCCATTTGCGCAACCTGATTCGCTAACCCGAGTAATCGGTGTTGCATCAGGCAAAGGCGGGGTTGGTAAATCTTCAGTCACTGCCAATTTAGCAATCGCAGCCGCTAACCAAGGTTTGAAAGTTGGAATTCTAGATGCCGATGTCTATGGCCATTCAATTCCGCGGTTGATGGGCTTAATCGGACAACGGCCAACGGCCATTGATCAGATGTTTATTCCGCTTGAGTCATATGGCGTAAAGACGGTATCCATGGAGATGTTCAAGCCCGAACGCTCCGATGCGGTTGCTTATCGCGGCCCGCTATTACATAAAGTGCTTGAGCAACTTTTATCTGATGCCTATTGGGGCGATCTTGATCTACTCCTTTTGGACTTACCGCCCGGAACCGGCGATTTGGCGATCTCACTTGGCCAATTAATTCCATCATCAGAAATTTTGGTTGTTACAACTCCACAAATTGCAGCTGCCGAAGTAGCGGAGCGCGCTGGCCGGATAGCTCACCAAATGAAGCAGCAAGTAATCGGCGTAATCGAAAATATGTCAGCATTTCCGTGTCCAACTTGTAGTGAAACAATTTCACTATTTGGCGAAGGTGGCGGCGCTGAAACTGCTAAACGGTTATCGCTATTAGTTGGTAGTGATGTGCCAATTTTGGGTCAGATTCCATTTAGTCCAGCGCTACGCGAAGGTGGCGATACCGGAATTCCGGTTGTTGTCTCTAACCCCGAAAGCTCTGCGGCAAAAGTATTTGCTGAAATTATTGCGCGAATTATCGTGCGCCCGAAATCTTTAGTCGGCGTTCGGCTTGGGCTTAGTACTTAACTTCTTTTCAAGTTCTTCAACCAGATCAGATAATTCACTACGCATAAAGTCGCGAGTAGCAACATCGCCAAGTGCACTGCGCAAACTCGCAAGTTCGCGAGTTAAGTATTCAGTATCTGCAATGCTGCGCTCGTTTTGCGCGCGATCCTCATTACTTTGAATTCGATCACGATCTGCTTGACGATTCTGTGCCAACAAAATTAATGGCGCAGCATACGATGCCTGTAGCGAGAGAATTAAAGTCAAGAAAATAAATGGGAAATCATCCCAGCGCAGGTTCTTAGGACCTGTGGTATTCCAAATTACCCAGAAGGCAACAAATACAGTCATGTATACCAAGAAGCGCGCGGTTCCGAGGAAGCGAGCAAAACTTTCAGATAAACGACCGAAAGTTTCTGGATCGTAATTTGGACGTAGGGTGCGGCCCTTGCTGCGCGGGGTATCTAAGCCATTGTGACGTGCCATGGTTAGCCCTCCAATTCGGTATTTACTTTGATCGAACTTCGCGAAAGATCACGATGATCATGACGCCAATTCTCGGGCAATAAGTGATCGAGCACGTCATCAACTGTGACAGCCCCTAATAATCTTTCATTAGCATCGATAACTGGCAATGAAAGCAAGTTATAACTGGCTAAGTATGACGAAACTTCATTCAAACTCGCATCTGGATTAAGTCCTTGCGTATTGGTATCTACGATCGAGCCCAGGAGAGTTGCTGGTGGCTCGCGCAGTAAACGTTGGTAATGAACGATTCCCATTAAGCGCCCAGTCGGCGTTTCTAGCGGTTGGCGGCAGACAAAAATTTGTGAGGCTAGCGCTGGGGAAATTTCACTTTTACGAACCGCAGCAAGTGCCTCGGCAACTGTGGCATCGGCTGACATCACCAATGGCTCAGTCGTCATCATGCCGCCGGCTGAATAATCTTCATAGTTCATTAAGCGCAGAACATCTTCTGCATCTTCGGGTTCCATTAATTCAATTAACGCATCGGCGCGTTCTTGACCCATTTCGCGAAGCAAGTCAGCTGCATCATCAGGGTCCATCTCGCCAAGTACATCAGCTGCGCGCTCACCCTCAAGTTCAGTTAGCAATGCAACACGGTGCACTTCATCCATTTCTTCAAGCACATCTGCCAGTCGTTCATCATCTAGTCCGCGAGCTACTTCGGCGCGACGCTTTGGTGGTAAATCTTGTAACACGGTTGCTAAGTCGGCTGGACGCAATGTGCTCAGTGTGTAAAGCAAATTAGTTACGCCTTGATTTGGTTCGACGCTGGCAAAGCCAGTTACTTCTTCCCAAGCCACCGTCGATGTTGGACCTTTGCGACGTAATCCACGCGACTTGCGCATGATGTGAACTTTATTAATTAACCAGTCACCATTGCGATTTTGTTCCATCGCCATATCTTCAACAATTACATTCTCATCAGATTCAACTAAAGTGATGGAACGATCGAGCATGTCACCTAAAACTAATACTTCGCCAGTGCGAACTTCGAAACGACGCATGTTTACCAAGCCAGTGATAATTACGGTGCCACTTTCAATCGATGTAACTCGAGTAATTGGAACAAAAACACGGCGACGCATTGGCACTTCAACAACTAAACCAAGGATTCGGGGTTGCGCATTATTTGTACGAAGGGTCGCCACAGCATCTCGCACCTTGCCGACTGGATCTCCGTTAGGGTCAAATACTGCAGTTCCGGCTAATCGGGCGAGGAAGATTCGATTTAATGTGTTCCCGCTCATGGGCTAAGGGTAACTGCTTTATAGCGGGCCATGCGCGCTACCTTTAGCCAATGAGTCGAGATAGCGTCACAAAAATGCCCGCCCGTGGCGATCAGATTCGCATGGGGATAGGGATAATTGGTATCGGTACTTCAGGGCCATTGATCGCAATGAGTGCAATGCCAATTTGGGTGTTGATTTTCTGGCGAAATTTGGGTGGTTCAATTCTTACCGCCCCATTTGCAATCAGACATCATCGTGATCGAAATGGCATCAAGTGGGCAGCTTTTGCTGGCTTCATACTTGCTTTGCACTTCGGCGGCTTTTTTCTTGCAATGCGTTACACCAGCGTTGCCTCAGGAACTGCAATAGTTGCGCTCCAGCCGATTTTCGCAGCTATATTTGTAAAACTCTCTGGCCAACACATCCCTTCAAAAGTTTGGCTAGGAATGGGCGTCGCCTTTCTGGGCGTTCTTCTTATTGCTGGCGTTGATTTACAAATTTCATTTCGCGCATTTATGGGGGATCTCGCCGCGCTTGTTTCAGCTGCACTAGCTGCTGGTTACATGATGGCGGGTTCGCGTGCACAACGCACTCTTGAAACCACCACATATACAACAGTTTGCTATTTTGTTTGCGCAATTACAGCGCTGCCAATAGCACTCCTTAGTGGAAATCAAATCTTTAATTTTACAGCGCGCGAGTGGTGGATATTAATTGGATTAATTGCTGGTGCTCAGATTTTGGGACACACCATGTTTAATTCAGCATTAAAGCGAGTATCACCCGCAATAGTTTCGCTGATCGTCTTTTTTGAAGTTCCAGTTAGTTCATTGTTGGCCGTGTGGTGGATGGGACAGAAACCACCAATTGGAATTATTCCAGGCATCCTTTTAATTTTGATTGGGTGCGCCCTGGTAGTGATGAGGAGCCGTGAAAGTCGTGATTGATTTACATACTCACACCACTGTCAGCGATGGCACTGATACACCTGCGCAACTAGTAAATAAGGCACTGGCGCAAGGTTTAGATACTTTGGCAATCACCGATCATGATGCAATTGCTGGGTGGTCGAGCGCAGTTCAAACGCTACGTGGTGATCTGAAATTAGTTCTGGGCGCTGAGATTTCGTGTTTAACCAAAGCGGGCGTCAGCGTTCACATGCTGGGTTTACTTTTTGATGGCACTAATTCAGCGTTGTTAGAAACCCTAGAAAATACTCGTGATGACCGCTTGCCACGAATGCGCAAAATGATCGAACTAATGCAGGCCGATGGCATAGATATTTCAATTGCAGATGTTGAAGCTGCGATGCCGGCAGGAGCCACGATGGGACGACCACATTTAGCAGATGCGCTAGTTGCTAAGAAGATAATTAAGACTCGCGATGAAGCTTTCGTCGAGCTGCTCAACAATGAATCTAAATATTATGTTACTCACTTCGCGCCAACCCCAGAGGATGCAATTAAATTGATTCGAGCTGCCGGTGGAGTAGCAGTAATCGCCCATCCGTTCGCTTCACTTCGTGGGCAAATTTTGCAAAGTTCAGATTTTATTGACCTTAAAGCAGCTGGCTTAAATGGCATTGAGGTAAATCACCGCGACCAGAGCAATGAAGAACGTTTGAGCTTGTTGAGTATTGCAAGTGATTTAGATCTAGTTATGACTGGCTCGAGCGATTACCACGGTACTGGCAAATTAAACTCGTTAGGCGAAAACGTGACTGATCCAGCAGAATGGGAACGCTTAGAAGCGATGGCTGATGCTCGAAGGGTGGTAACCGCATGAATATTACTGAAGTTAGTGCAATTACTTTTGCGATCCAAAGTTTTGTTACCCTCTTTGTAATTTTTGATCCACCAGGGGCAGCGCCAATTTTTCTAGGTTTAGTTGCTGATCGAACACCTAAGGAGCGACGTAAATTAGCTGTTCAGGCAGCCAGCGTATCCTTGTTAGTAATTTCGATATTTGCGATCTTTGGTCAAATGATTCTGGATTATCTACATATTTCGATTGCCTCACTGCAGGCCGCCGGTGGTCTTTTGCTGCTGCTGGTTTCACTTGAGTTATTAACTGGCAAGGAATCAGGTTCAACTGAAGCGCGCGATAAGAATGTAGCTCTAGTCCCGCTCGGTACCCCACTGTTAGCTGGCCCAGGTGCGATTGTGGCCACCATGATTTTCGTGCAGCAAGTTCAAAATACTGGCCAAGCAATCGGCTTAGTTGCAGCTGTACTAGCTGTTCATATCGTTATCGCACTTGTACTTATTTCTTCAACCACCATTTTGAAAGTAATTAAAGAATCAGGCGTAAATCTAGTAGCGCGCATAGCCGGTCTCTTACTAGCTGCGATTTCGGT
>CAZUWN010000066.1:0-5121 GCA_964624105.1 uncultured Candidatus Planktophila sp.
AAGAGCGGAGACGAGGAGATTTGAACTCCTGAAGGCGATTAAACCTTACCTCGTTAGCAGTGAGGCGCACTCGACCGGGCTATGCGACGTCTCCAAGTACAGGCGTAAGTCTACAGGCTGATTTACTCCACTTTCTACGCTTACTGAATTCAAACCGCCTTGTTACGCTAACCCAATGAGCGAAGAAACCACTAAGAAGCGCCCGCACGATGTGCCAACTCCGGCTGCATTCGCCGAGTTAATGAAGAGCGGATGGATACCAACTCCACTAGAAGGCATTAAGCCAACTCCGCCACTTAAGTATTGTGTTTCTCGTCGCGAAGCTTTATCTAACGCATTTCCTGGTGTGCGTTTAGTAATCCCAGCTGGAAATTACAAAGTGCGTAGCAACGATAGTGATTACGCCTATCGCCCACACACCGCGTTTGCTTACTACACCGGCGTGCAAGGTGTTGAAGCAACAGCTGATTCAGTATTAGTAATGCAACCAAATGGTTCTGGCCATGATGCACTTCTTTATATTCATCCACGCAGTACTCGCGACACCGATGCGTTCTTCCGCGATGCTAAATATGGCGAGCTATGGGTCGGTCGCCGCTTCACACTTGATGAAGCTAAGGATCGCTATCAAATCGAAACTCGCAAAGTAACTGATCTAAAAGATTTACTTGCTGATAGCACTGCAACAATTGCTATTCATGAACAAGATGCTGAAATAGATAAGTTAGTTAATAAGCATGATCGCGATGCTGAGTTATTAACATTTGTTTCAGAAGCGCGTTTAATTAAAGATCAGTATGAAATTGATGAACTACAAGCTGCTTGTGATGCAAGTGAATTAGGTTTTCAAGAGATCGTAAAAGCAATGCCGGCTGCGGTTAAACACAACCGTGGTGAACGTGTAATTGAAGCGGCGTTCTTTACTAAAGCTCGCACCGAAGGCAACGATGTTGGTTACACGACAATTGCTGCCGGCGGCGCTCATGCCTGTGTTCTGCACTGGATTCGCAATGATGGCAAAGTAAATAGTGGCGAACTTGTGTTAGTTGATGCTGGCGTTGAGATGGATTCTTTCTACACCGCTGATATCACTCGCACACTGCCAGTTAATGGCAAGTTTTCACCAGCGCAGCGCGCTCTATATATGTTGGTATATGAAGCGCAATTGGCTGGCTTTGCAGCTGTAAAACCTGGCGCAACTTTTCGTTCAATTAACGTTGCAGCTCAACGAGTATTAGCTCAAGGCTTATTTGATATGGGTGTATTGCCTTGTAGCGTTGAAGAGTCAATGACTCCCGACATGGGCTTGCACCGTCGCTGGACTTTGCATGGTGTTTCACACATGCTCGGAATGGATGTTCACGATTGCCAACATGCGCGCCAAGAGGCATATCTAGATGGCGTTTTAGCTGAAGGAATGGTTCTAACTGTTGAACCAGGACTTTATATTCAACCTGATGATGAACTATTTCCAGCTGAATATCGCGGAATCGGCATTCGTATCGAAGATGATGTGGTTGTTACTAAAGATGGTTGCCGCAACCTAAGTGAGTCACTGCCACGTCATCCGGATGAAATCGAAGCTTGGTTTGCTAAGCACGCTCAATAATTTAAGCCAGATTTAGACCTAGCCAAGCTGCCAGTAGGCCAAAGCCGAGCGAAACACCCAAATTGATGAGTGCTTCACTTTTGCGCTTCAATTCAAAAGCTAGGTAAATATCGAGCATAAAAGTTGACCACGTTGTGAAAGCGCCAGCAAAACCAATCGCGACTAAATCATGAGTGTGTTCAGTGCTATTGAAAGTGACTCCCAATAAAAAGGAGCCAACTACATTAACTAGAAATATTCCGTATGGCTTATTGGTGAATTTGCGGATGTATTGATCAATTGCAAAGCGGGCTGGTGCACCGATTGCTGCACCAAAAACTATGTAAAGGGTTCTCATAAGCGAACCGGAATAACCTTGCGAGCAAGTGGAAGCACGATTGCCACAATTATCAGGCTCAGAATTACATTCTCAGCCAAGAATAAAAAGCCACCATCTTTAGGCTCAAGTGACTCAGCAGTTACTGCTGAAAAGGTAGTTAATCCAGCGCAAAAACCGGGCAAAAGCAGGTGGCGCAGTTCAGTTATTCCACGACGTTCCATAAGAACTAATAGCGCGGCAGCCAAAGCAACACCAATTAAATTAGCAGCTAGCGTTCCATTGCGATCATTTTCAATTACTAGGCCTAGTGCAAAGCGCACTAAAGTTCCGGCGACTCCGCCGAGGGAAACTAAAAGCAACGACTTCAGTTCGAAATCGCTTTCTTGGAGATTCCACCAAGAATTCTGGTCATTACGCTAATTACTAAAGAGGCAAGTACTGCTGGCCAGAAACCATCGACATCTAACTTATCGCTCCATTCGGCGGTAAGTAATAACATCGAAGCGTTAACAACAATTAGAAATAGCCCGAAAGTTAAAATAACTGCGGGCAGTGTCAACAATTTAACTAAGCCACCAAGAATTGAATTAATTAGTCCGAAAAGGAGTGCAACCCAAAGATAGGTTGTGAATCCACCGAGCACATCAATGCCCGGAATTAACGCAGTTGCTACCCAGAAAGATGCAGCAAGTGCACCCCACCGGATCAGCAAATTCATTAGTTTCGCTTATCGCGCTTTAGTAGACCAGCGAACATGCGTGCTGGATCGTACTTTATATCTACAACGCGTTCCTTCATCGGGATAATTGCATTGTCAGTGATTTTGATGTGCTCTGGGCAAACTTCAGTACAGCACTTTGTAATGTTACACATTCCAAGGCCATGCTCTTCTTGCGCAGTGCGCTTGCGATTCTTCAACATATCAAGTGGGTGCATATCTAATTCAGCGATACGAATAAAGAAACGAGGTCCGGCAAAAGACTTCTTGTTCTCTTCGTGATCGCGAATTACGTGGCAAGTATCTTGGCAAAGGAAACATTCGATGCACTTACGGAACTCTTGTGAACGCTCAACATCGATTTGTTCCATGCGCGCATCGCCCGGAGCTAGGTCTTTAGGGTGCTCATAAGCGGGTATTTCCATAGCTTTGCGGTAGTTAAATGACACATCGGTTACGAGGTCTTTAATTACTGGGAAAGCGCGAAGTGGTGTAACGGTAATAGTTTCGTCTTCTCCATATGAAGCAACCTGTGTCATGCATGCAAGGCGTGGCTTACCGTTGATCTCCATTGAACAAGATCCACATTTACCAGCTTTACAATTCCAGCGAACAGCTAAGTCGCCCATCTGGGTTGCTTGCACGCGGTGAATTACATCGAGAACAACTTCGCCCTCATTGGCCTCTACAACAACATCTTGTAGTCCACCATCGGTGGCATCGCCGCGCCAAATTCGAAGATTAAGTTTGCGAGTCATTAGTTGGAACCGCCTTTCGCAATTTCTTCGGGTGTTAGATATTTCTCGAGTTCATGAATATCAAATAAGTCGAATAACTCTTTTGGCATTGGTGGCAGTGGTTGTGCTTTTACATTTACTTGCTTGCCATCAAATGATGAGATGTGATTGACCTGGCGCCAAGTTGAATCCATACCTGGGAAATCATCGCGAGTATGTCCGCCACGTGATTCTTCGCGACGTAGAGCAGACTTTGCAGTGCTTTCGGCGACTAACAACATGTTGTCTAAATCAAAAGCTAAGTGGAAGCCAGGGTTGAACTTGCGTCCACCTGCAACTGAAACGTTTGCACTGCGTTTGCGAATATCAGCGATTTTTTCAATAGCTTCTTCAACTTCTTTACCAGTACGGATAATGCCAACTAAGTTGTGAGTTACTTCTTGTAATTCAGCGTGAAGTGAATACGAATTCTCGCCACCTTCACGTGAGAATGGCGCTTCAATTCGAGCTGCAGCTGTTTTAACGGATGCATCACTAACCGGATTTGCACCGTTGTTCTTTACATATTCAACGGCGCCCATTCCAGCGCGACGACCAAATACCAAAAGATCTGAAAGTGAGTTTCCGCCAAGACGGTTTGAACCGTGCATTCCGCCAGCAACTTCGCCAGCGGCAAATAGGCCCGGAACGCCAATAGCTGCTGCGTTATCTGGCTCTACTTCAACGCCACCCATTACATAGTGACAAGTTGGGCCAACTTCCATGGCCTCTTTTGTGATGTCCACGCCAGCTAGTTCATAGAACTGATGCCACATAGATGGCAAGCGCTTTTTAATTACATCGGCAGGAATTCGCTTTGATACATCTAGGAATACGCCACCGTGTTCAGTGCCACGACCAGCTTTAACTTCGCTGTTAATTGCGCGCGCAACTTCATCGCGAGGCAATAGCTCTGGCGGACGACGGTTGTTATCTTGATCTAGATACCAACGATCTGCTTCGGCTTCGTTATCTGCATATATATTTTTGAATACCTCTGGGATGTACTTGAACATGAAGCGCTCGCCAACGTTGTTAGTTAGAACGCCACCTTCACCACGAACTGATTCAGTAACTAAAATTCCACGAACAGATGGTGGCCAAACCATTCCGGTTGGGTGGAATTGCAAGAATTCCATATCAACTAAATTAGCGCCAGCCTTTAGGGCAAGAGCATGACCATCGCCAGTGCCTTCCCAAGAGTTTGAAGTGATCTTGAAAGTTTTACCAACGCCGCCAGTTGCAATTACAACTGCTGGTGCTTCGAATAAAACTTCGCTTCCGCTTTCGCGCCAATACCCATAGGCACCAGAGATCTTGCCATTCTCTTTAAGAATGTCGGTGATGGTTAATTCAGCGAAAACTTTAATGTGGCTTTCCATATCGCCAGTTTCGCGACCATCTTTTTGTTGTAGCGCGACAATACGTTGCTGCATCGTGCGAATTAATTCCAAACCAGTGCGATCGCCAACGTGAGCTAAACGTGGATATTCATGTCCACCGAAGTTACGTTGTGAAATTTTTCCTTCTTTAGTGCGATCAAAGAGAGCGCCCCATGTTTCGAGTTCCCAAATACGATCTGGTGATTCTTTGGCGTGTAGTTCAGCCATGCGATAGTGATTTAGGAATTTTCCACCGCGCATGGTGTCGCGGAAGTGAACCATCCAACTATCTTTATCGTTTACGTTACCCATTGAGG
>CAZUWN010000067.1:0-5076 GCA_964624105.1 uncultured Candidatus Planktophila sp.
ATGATTTCTGTGATTCCCTGAACGCCAGAAAGTAATACTTGATCAGCAGATCTAAACGCGTCAACTGCAGTAATACTGCGATCACTAATTGCTAACAAACGATCATTTGGAATAACTATCAAAGTATCTACTTCACTGCGAAGTTCTTCGATTCCAATATCTGCCTGTGATTGACGAATCTTGCCTTCAAAACTAAATGGACGTGTAACAACACCAATTGTTAGTGCACCCAAATCGCGCGCAATCTTTGCAACAACTGGAGCGCCACCTGTACCAGTGCCGCCACCTTCGCCAGCAGTTACGAAAACCATATCTGCGCCGCGCAAAATTTCTTCAATTTCATCTGCGTGATCTAGCGCAGCTTCGCGACCCTTTTCAGGAGCAGCACCTGCACCGAGACCTTTTGTTGATTTGCGACCGATATCTAATTTCACATCAGCATCACTCATTAATAAATGTTGTGCATCAGTATTAATTGCAATGAACTCGACACCTTTTAAACCAACATCGATCATGCGATTGATTGCATTAACTCCACCGCCACCAATACCTACAACTTTGATGACTGCTAAATAATTCTGTGGTGAAGCCACTTTTTATCCTCCTAAAGAACAGTAAACCTCAAGTTGAGAATCACTGTTATGCCTGATATATAGGCGAAACTATTCTTTGTAGGTCAGGTAGGCAAAGACCGCCACGCATCTTTTTTATTTTTTTATTTTAGTTATTTTGGTTAAAAATTTTATTTCACAATTGGTGAACGAGGTTCTGTTAAATCAATTTTTCCGATTTTGGAATTCTCTTTCAGTGCTATCAAAGCCTTATATACCTTGAGTTTAAGATCTATTTCATTATCCGCGCCCCAGATAACATTTATCGAGCGTTTGCCTTCAGTAATTCTAAAATTAATATTTTCAGGTGAGGTGGCTGTAAAGGCTGAAGTACGGGTTGAGAATTCGGTTGGTAATTTAGTAAAAAGTTTGATCGCAGCTAAGCCACTCTTGGCATCTTTGGCGAAAACTGAAGGCAACTTCGAGTCATAGCCGCCAGGCAACTCAAATCTCTTTCCACTTGCATCCATGAGTTGGCCGTTAAATGTTGCAATTGGTAGACGTGGTGTAACTGCAACAACTACTTTTCCAGAAATCCAATTGCGCGATAAGTCAGCGTTATCAACCCACGGCAGAGTTTGGATACGTCCGGCAATTTTGCGCATTTCTATTCGAGCTAATCGTCCACCAACTTCCAAACTTGCTAAGTTTTTAACACTTACTTCACTGCTCTTTGTGGGCGAACCCGTGTAACTAATTTCCTTTATTGTTAATACATTCGACCAGCCCAGTAAATAGGCCATACCGGCGGTTAGCAAAATTGCCAAGAGTGTGAAAAGCCGATGCTTGCGTAGGAACATTTACTTAGCTAGCTCTTCCACGATAATTGGCGCTAATGAACTGACATCGCCAGCGCCCAGGGTAATAACCACATCGCCAGGTTTAGCTGATTTAACAACTGCTTCAACAGCATCGATGAAGTTGGGAATGAATTTTCCATGAGTCATTTTTTCAACAATTGCCTCTGAGCTAATGCCCACGATTGGTTTCTCGCTCGCGGCATAGATTTCGAGAACAATTACTTCATCAGCTAGATCCAGAGTGGTAGCGAAATTATCGATGAATGCTTTGGTGCGCGAATAGCGGTGCGGCTGAAAAACTACGATTAAACGGCCATCGCCGGCAAATCTACGCGCCGCAGTTAAGGTGACTTCAATTTCAGTTGGGTGATGTCCATAGTCATCAATCACGCGAATTCCATTGACCGTGCCTTTTATTTCAAAGCGCCTACCTGCGCCTTTGAAGGTAGCCAAACCATCAATCATTTCGGCGGGGGCTTGATCTAGAACTATTCCGGCGGCAAGGGCAGCAGCTGCATTCATCAAATTATGGTGACCAGGAACGCTTAGTTCGAGTTTTCCAATTACTTTGCCATGCCAGATTGCGCGAGCGCTAGAACCAAGGGGTAATAGGGTTATTTGATCAATGACTAAATCAGAATCTGGTGAGGTGCCGTAAGTGAAGGTACGAGTATTCGTAACCGTGCTGCCAAGTTTACGAGAACCTTTATCGTCATTACAGTAAATCAGAAAGCCTTCACTATCTATTGTCGTAACGAATTCAGTAAAGACTTCGAAAACAGCGTTCTCGTCAGCAAAGAAGTCAACATGATCATGTTCGATATTTGTAATTATCGCCCCATATGGATGATAGGCAACAAAGGAACCATCAGATTCATCCGCCTCGGCCACAAAAAACTCACCTGTTCCGCGATGTGCATTTGAACCCGATGCGGTGATAGTGCCACCGATTGCAAAGGATGGATCAGCTCCGGTTGCTTGTAGTGCAACTGTCAGCATTGATGAAGTCGTGGTTTTTCCATGAGTTCCGGCTACCGCAATACTTTTAGATTCTGACATCAAAAGCGCCAATGCAGTTGCTCGGGCAATTATCGGCAAACCTAATTCAAGTGCTCTTAATCGCTCCGGATTATTCTCAGAAATTGCAGTTGAGAAAACAATTAGATCTGCGCCATCAACATTCTCGCTCTTATGCCCTACTGAAACGTTTGCACCAAGAGCTGTAAGCGCTACTACGACATTTGAATCTTTAGCATCAGAGCCAGAAACTTTGATTCCGTGTGAAAGCGCAATACGGGCTAAGCCGCTCATGCCAGCTCCACCAATACCAATGAAGTGCACACGTTTACCAATTAACTCTGGCAAAGTTTGTTTCGGCTTCATTTACGCAATTCTGGCATGACGGCGCATTAACTTAACAATATTTGCCGCAGCGTCGCGATCACTTTCATTTCCAGCCATAAATTCCGAGGATTTCGCCAATGCGCTACTCAGATTCTTAATCAGCCATTGCGCACTGAAGTCGCTCTGCTGAACTAGCGCTGCTCGCCCTTGTTCAATCAAGAAGTCGGCATTGCGAGCCTGCTCGCCATTGCCAATCGCAAGTGGAATGAAGATCGCATATTTACCTAAGGCGTTAATTTCGGCGCACGTAATAGCGCCACTGCGCCCGATTACTAGATCTGCCGCCAAGTAGGCAGTAGCCATATCTTCGATATAGGAAACTGGCCGATATCCCTCACTTGCAAGCGGCAGTTGATTCTTGCCACCTACAGAGTGCAGGATTTCAAAGTTACTAAGTAAATTTGATAGTGAGCTAGCCACAACTGAATTGATCGCAGCTGAACCTTGGGAGCCACCCATTATTAGGAGCAGAGGTTTATCAGCCTTAATTCCTAACTTTGCTTTCGCAGAACTACGCGCAGCTGGCCAATCGCTCTTTGCCTTATCCAAGGCCGCACTAATTGCAGGTTTTAGTGGCAAGCCAACAACTTCAGCCGCCTTGAATTTCCCAGTTTTAACTGACTTACCTACCGCCATCGCCCCACCTAGAAACGCGCCAAATTTATTCGCCCAGCCAGGAATGGCATTTGCTTCATGAATCACAAATGGAATTCTGCGCATTGCGGCGGCTAGATAAATTGGCGCCGATACATATCCGCCAAATCCAATGACGCATTCGGCGCCATTTACTATCTGCAGTGATTTAGAGAGCGCTTGCCCAAACTTAAGCGGCGCTAAAAGCCCAGCCGGCTTTAATGAGCGCGGTAGCGTCACTTTCGGAATTGTGGTTAATTTATAGCCGGCTCCCGCAATTAAAATATTCTCTAAGCCGGTTGTGGTGCCAACGAACTCAAATTCACTCTGGGGAAATTCTTTTCGCCATGCATCAGCAACAGCTAAAGCCGGTTCGATGTGTCCAGCTGAACCAGCACCAGCAAGGACTATCTTCATTTGGCAACAGACTTTCTGAGTTCTCGAATCCCACGTGCCACTTCGGGATCACGAAGTGCGGCCCCTAAAACAAAGCCGAGAGCTAAATAAGTAGAAATTAGTGATGAGCCGCCGTATGAAATTAATGGCAAAGTGACGCCTACTACTGGCACCAAACTAATTGCTGATCCAATATTAAAGAAACATTGAATTGAGATCCACACGCCAATACCGGCGCAAGTAAATCGAACCATTGGATCATTTGCACGAATGGCAATTCGGAAAATTGCAAAAATCAAACCGCAGAAAAGCAATATTGTCCCGATGGTTCCGAGCAGTCCTAGTTCTTCACCGATTACCGAGAAAATAAAGTCGGTATGTGCTTCAGCTAAATTGCCCCATTTCTGGCGACTAGCTCCTAGGCCAACACCTAAGAACCCACCAGTTGCCAGACCCATCAAGCTATGCGCTGGTTGCCAACCATAATTCTTATAGTCACCTTCAGCGAAAGGATTAATAAAAACGAGAAAACGAGCAGTTCGATATGGCGCACTTAGAATCAAAACGCTCACACCTGCCATGCCTAGAGCCGAGATAGTGCCAAATAGTCGAAGCGGAATTCCAGAAACGAAAAGTAGTCCAGCCATAGTCGCACCGATTACTGCAGCAGTTCCTAAATCTTTTCCAGCCAATACGAAGATAAGAACTCCGATATATCCAGGAACAATTAACTTCAAAACGTTTATTCGAACTACGCCAGCATTTTCATACTGTGCCAACATCGTCGCAGCCCACAGGATCATCAGAAATTTAGCGAACTCAGATGGCTGAACTACAAAAGGTCCGATATCAATCCAATTTCGGTTTCCCTTAACCTCATAACCGACACCTGGAATAAGTAATACGGCCAACAAGCCGATTGAAATTAGGAGCGAAGCACGACCAATTGCCCGCCATAAGTTCAAGCGCAACTTAGCTGCTACCCAGCCAATCGGTAGAGCGAAAACCAGGAACATAAGTTGACGCAAGAAAGTTCCGTAAGTATTTCCATTTACTTTAGTTGAATAAATTGTCGAGGCTGAGAAAACCATTATCAAACCTAAGATACTTAGCGCAGTTACGCAGATAGCAAAGAGCGCAAAAGTGTTGAATGGCTGCAGTAACTTGCTGCGCTTATCTGGCGTTGTCATTTTTACCCACTATTTCTCGAACCGATTTGGCAAAACGATCGC
>CAZUWN010000068.1:0-5067 GCA_964624105.1 uncultured Candidatus Planktophila sp.
TCAATGCTCGCAGCTTCGAGCAGCTCATTTGGTACTTGAGCGTCAATAATTTGGCGCATCCAAAATACGCCAAAGGCGGTAACTAGTGCGGGCACGATTAGGGCATACAGAGTGTCGATCATTTGTAGGTTCTTGATCAAAATAAATAGTGGAATGATGCCCAACTGACTAGGCAACATCATGGTTCCGACGATGAAGAGAATAAAGAACTTACGCCCTTTGAAGTTCAGTTTTGCGAAGGCGAAACCGGCAAAAGCTGAGAAAACAACTTGAGCAACGGCGACCGAAATGCCAACAATAAATGTGTTCATTAGGGCGGTGTTGAAATACACGCCTTCAGCGCTAAGTACTTTCTCGGCAACAATAAGGAATCTGCCGCCAGGAATTAGTGAAGGTGGACTCTTGGAGATCTCAGCATTTGTATTAGAAGAGACCACAAACATCCAGTAGAACGGAAAAATAGAGAGAAAAGTAATTAAGGCAAGGGCCGCATAACTAAGTGGCGAGGTGCGCTGCCATTTTGGAATCTTTACCATTATCGCCCACTTCCATCATTGGAAATACGGCGGGTAATAAGGAAATTAATTACCGAAATAATCAGCACAATTACGGTAATCGCGATACCAATAGCTGCGGCATAGCCATACTTGTTATTGACGAATGCCTGGTTGTAAAGGAAGAGTGTCAAAGTCAAGAACTGCTTGCTTGAACCGCCATCTGCCGCCAATTGTTGTGGTTCTGCAAACACTTGCAAGCCGCCAATTGTGCCTACGACTAATACGAAAGTAATCGTATTTTTAAGCTGCGGAAGCGTTACATAGATAAATTGCTGCCACTTAGTAGCTCCATCAACGGCTGCCGACTCATAAAGCTCATCTGGAATCGCTAACATCGAAGCTAGGAAAATAAGCGTGTTGTAGCCAATCCAGCGCCAAGTAATCATGGCCGCAATCTGAATATGGCTTGGAACCACGCCTTCAATAAAGTCAATGTTATCGACGCCAAATATCCCAAGAATTCCGTTAATGATTCCGAAATCTCGACCAAACAACTGTCCAAAGACAATAGTAATTGCAATTACCGAAGTGATGTTTGGTACTAGGAAAATTGTTCGCCAAAAAGATGCGCCACGTAACCGCTTGCTTCTAAGAATTACTGCTAGCCCAATAGCCATCGCCATTTGTGGAAATGTAGATAGAGCCCAAATGCTAAAAGTATTACGAATCGCTAGCCAGAAATCTGAGTCACCCCAGAGGGTCACGAAATTCTGAACCCCATTGAAAGTTGATCCACCAAGTGGATCCCACTTATAGAATGAAATGTAGATTGAGTAAATTACTGGAGCCAGTCCGAAAATTAGGAAAATCACAAAGAACGGCGCAATAAACGGAATGCCAAAACGATGGTCTAACGAAGCAACACCTTCGCTTGGCTTCTTAGCTTTGGCAGCCTTCTTTGGATTAGCTGATTTCCAAGGTGAGAGAGGCGCCTTGCGGCGCCCCCCTTTAACCTTTAGCTGACTCATAGTTTTATTAATTACCTAGATCTAAATATCTAGTTATTAATAACTTTTTTGATGTCCACAAGTACTTGTGCCCAAGATTTCGCTGCAGTCATTTTCTTTGCAGCTACACGTCCTAGGCCTGCGCCAATTGCTTGATCAATTGCACGTTGCAGTTTGCCTTCAAAGATTGGCTTCACTTTTGAAACACCCTCAGCGTAGATCTTTCCAACTGGAGCGTTATTAAAGAATGGATCTTTGTAATCAAGCAACGCAGGATCGTTGTACAGAACTGATGCTGCAGGGAACAAGCCATAAGTCTTAAAGACCTTTAGCTGTTGTTCTGGGGCTAAGTACCAAGTGATGAAGTCATACGCTTCTTGCGAATGTTGAGCGTAAGAAGGAACGGTTAGCTGAGTTCCACCTTGATTGCCGCCACCACCAGGAAGGGCTGCAATATCCCACTTGCCTGAAGTATCTGGAGCTTGTTGTTTGATGTAATCCATCATCCAGGCTGGCGCCAAGATAGTTGCGAAGGTTCCCTTGTTCATTCCGATATTCCAGTCAGATGTGTACTGACCAATACGGGTTCCGATGCCGGCTTCAGTTGCCTTGATGGTGGTATCCCAGGCCTTCTTAACCTGCGGATTTGTGTTATAAATTAATTTACCTGTGTCTGTGCCATCGTTCTTATAATACTTTTCAGTGCCCTGATTCATGATTGCGGCATAAATGGTTCCGGCGTTATCAACAAATCCTTTACCGGCTTTTTTATCTGCAGCACTTAGCTTTGAGTTGTACTTAACACCGGCAGCAATGAACTTGTCCCAAGTTGGCCATAGTTTTCCAACTGCGCCACGCTCGGTTGGAAGTCCAGCTTTCTTAAACAGGTCAACTCGGTAGGCAACTTCAAGCCCACCAACATCTGTTGGGAATCCAATAACGCTGTCGTCATAGCCAACGCCTTGTTCCCAGCGCCATGGCAAATAATTCTTCTTAAAGTCCAGTGCTGTTTTACCGGCAGGGATGCCTGCTGCAACGTTGGCATCAGAAGTTTTCATCTTGCGCAAATCGGTAAAGCACTTTGGATATGAACGCCAGTATCCGGAATATTGCACTTCGACGGCCACGATATCTGGGCCTGTCTTAGAGGTACAAGCGGTAACCATATTTGTGCCATTTAATGGATCTAAATCTGACTTCTTAATTTGCAAAGTAATTTCTGGGTGCAGGTTCTTATATTCCTGCACAAGTTGGCGCTGAATAACATCGCCGAAGGTCCAGATGGTAATCGTTACTGGATCTGCCGCGCGAGCTGGGGTACCCAGAACGCCAGCGGCCAAAATAGCTGCGGTTGAAACCGCAATTGAGCCTCTAAATAAGGTCTTCTTACGCATAGCCAACTCCTTGATAATTAACAGCGCCAATTAAAAAAGTTATCGTTTCGTAGTACCAAATTGCCTGCCCTAGAGGTAGGCTCTTACGCACTATGAAAGCGGTTTCACACTACTGTATCTAAGTGTGTAATTGCCAGAAGCGCAACACCTATTGCGTCGAGTTGTAATTTGTTATCAAAGCGTGACCGAGTAAGCGAGAAAGAGGAATTAGTAGCGTGAGCCAGAACCGGAAATCTCGAGTGCGGGTGTCGGCCCTATTGTCAGCCTCAATTTTGGCGACCTCAATAATTGCCATTGCGCCTGCGACTATTTCTCAAGCCGCCGGGCCAAAAGTTCTAAAACTCCTTTGGGCAGATGAATTTAATGGCAAGAAAGGTTCGCTGCCATCTTCGAAGAATTGGGATTACGACATTGGAAACGGTTACGGCTGGGGTAATGCCGAACTTGAGTACTACACCAATAAACCTGCCAATATTTCAACTGATGGCAAAGGCAAGTTAGTTATTTCGGCAAATCGAATTTCTGATTTACAAGGTAATGCCACTGATAATTCCAGCGCCACAACTCAGATTTTAAATTCTTGCTGGGAATGCCAATTTACGAGTGCGAAAATTAAGTCAGCCAGAAAAGTACAGTTTCAATACGGGCGCATTGAAGCTCGCATGAAAGTTGCTGCAGGTGAAGGTACTTGGCCAGCTTTTTGGATGCTCGGCGCTGACTTGCTAGATGGCAACCCTTGGCCCGAATGTGGCGAAATTGATATCGTCGAAACTCGCGGCGTAGAACCTAATCGGGTTTCGGCAGTTCTACATGGTCCAGGCTACGGAAAAGGCCCTGGCGTTGGTGGTTCATATCAGAGCCCAACTCCCCTAAGCGATGCCTACCATGTATATGCGATTGAATGGAAAAAGAATAAAATTGATTTCTACTTTGACGATCGCTTAATCTCAAGTGAGACTCCTACTTCGGTAAAACCTGGTCGCTGGGTTTTCAATCAAAAGTTCTATCTAATTCTTAATTTAGCAATGGGCGGCGAGTTCGGCGGTTCAATTGATCCAGCAATAAATCAAACTCAACTATTTGTTGATTACATCCGCTATTTCTCAGTGGATGGAGTCGGCAAGGTAACTAAGCAATAACCCATGGAAATGCTTGATTTTCACGGGAATCGTCCAGTAAAGGGAGAAAAAATGAATAACCGAACACTTAAGACAGGACGAGCTTTAGTTTCGCTTGCCCTGGTTATTGCTGCTGCATTTACAGCAATTCCTTCAAGTACTGCAGCTGGCTTACCATCTGCTCGTTTAGTAAGTCCAAGTTACGACGCTACAAACAGCGTTGATGCTACTGGCGATATTGCTCAGTATTACTCAGCCGGCACCAAGGCGTTTTACACCTATATCGGTCACGGTACAAAACTTTCACTTACTTACATGGTTACTACTGATGGAATGACACCAGCCTTTAACCAAGAAGTGCGTTTACAAATCAATGCACCATACAGTGGCTCAAAAGCTAACTGGGTAACAGCTGATGGCACCAAAGTGACCGCACAAGATGGTGGAAACTTTGGACTTGAACTTGTAGGAAAAACTGATTCGATGGGTAAGGTAACTTTCGATGTTACTAATACTGATACAACCGGCCTAGAAGATGCGCCTTCCTCACCAATCCAAGATCGTGGTGCAATCAAGCCAGCTCGTCTTTACGGAACTATGAAGGTAGTTATTGTCGGCAAAGGTGACAAGGATGCAGATACTGATCTAGTTACATTTGATATCACAAATGCGGCTCCAACAGTTTTCGCAGCTGCTCCAGTAGCGCAGAAAGTTGCAGCAGTTGCAACTTCGCTAAAGGTTGGAAAGTCATTAACTCTTCCAGCTAAAAGCGCAAGCGGATTGTCTGTGAAGTGGGTTTCAACTACAAAGACGATCTGTACTGTTTCTGGCAGCAAAGTAACTGCAAAGAAGAAGGGTTCCTGCTCAGTAACTGGCACAAATGCTGGCGATGCCAAGAACACTGCTCTTTCAGTAACAAAGAAAATCACAGTCAAGTAATTAAATAAAACTGCCCGCCTTAACTCGATTAAGAGTTAAGGCGGGCAGTTCTATTTTGTAGCCCCGAAGGGATTCGAACCCTCGTAGCTGGCTTGAGAAGCCAGAGTCCTAG
>CAZUWN010000069.1:0-5012 GCA_964624105.1 uncultured Candidatus Planktophila sp.
ACGCCAGCAACCAGAATCGAAGTTCGCGAACGCTGCTTTAAAAGTTCAGATGAACGCACTGCGCCAATTGCGTTTAAGAATTCGCCATAGAACTCAATCATATGGTGCGTGACATCCATGCCGAGTCGCTCTATTTCGTGTTGTACTTTCTCACTTTCGCGCAGTTCGGGTAACCCACTTGGGATTAGCGCAGGGGGTGCAAAACCAAAAGTTAATTGTGAACCAGAGATCGCTTGTACTGGTCCTTGTCGTAGATCGCTTAAGTGCAGCAATAAATCGCGGCGATTAAGTTCGGTGCTAGCTAAGTTATGTATCGCATCAAATGCCCCAGTAAGAATTAGCGATTCAATAGTTGGCATTGCCGCCCCTGAGCGACGGAAGAAATCTGCCAGATCAACATATGGTCGGGCTGCAATAATGCTTTCGATTTCGCGGTCACTAATGCCGCCAACTGTTGATAGTGAAATACGAATTGCACTGCCATTATCTTCAACCCGATAAACCCGATCAGAGTAATTAATATCAAGCGGGGCAATCGTTAAACCTAATTGGCGCACCTCATCGAGAATTAACCGCTTCGGATACATGCCTGGGTCATGCGTTAAAACGCCAGCTAGAAATGCTGCTGGGTAATGAGTTTTCAGCCATGCTGATTGATAAGTGGGCAGCGCAAAAGCTGCCGCATGTGCTTTACAGAAACCAAAGGATGCAAAGGCGCGCAAAACTTCCCATACTTCGTTAATTACCGGCAGCTCAAAACCAGCTTCGGTAGCAGCTGGAAAGAACCAATCGCAAACTTCTTGCTGGCCATCGCGATCGCCGAGCGCTCTTCGTTTCTCATCAGCTTGAGCCAATGAGATGCCAGCCATTTCGGCAATGATCCGGATTACCTGTTCGTGAAAGACCACCACGCCTTCGGTTTCGGCCAAAATATCGTGCAGCCTGGGATGAATTAATTTAGCTGGTGACCAACCATGCCGCGCTTTTAGAAATGGCGTGATCATGTCGCTCTTTACTGGCCCTGGGCGAAAGAGTGAGATTTCGATAATTAAATCGTTAAAAGTATTTGGTTCGAGTTTGCCAACTAGTTCGCGCTGCCCCGGGCTCTCAATTTGAAATAGCCCCAGAGTCTTAGTTGATTTAATTAACTCAAACGTTTTCGCATCATCTAGTGCGACTGCATCGATATCAATACTTTTAGCTTCGGTGCGTTCAATTTCTGATAACGCAAAGGAAATGCTCGATTGCATGCGCACACCCAAGATATCTAACTTCAATAACCCAACTGCTTCGACATCATCTTTATCAAATTCGACCATCGGATAGCCACCAGCATTTAACGTTAATGGCGCTCGATCTAATAAACCACCATCGGATAAGACCACAGCACATGGATGCATCGCTAAGTGGCGCGGTAAGCCATCGAGGCGTTCGGCTAACGAGATTGTCATGGCAGTAAGGGGCGCCGATAAATTTAAACTCTTTAACTCAGGCAAGTTAGCTAGAGCCTGTGAAATATGGCGAGCCCGCACATGTGGCAAGGACTTAGCGATTAGATCAATCTCGCCGAGTGACATTCCCATAGCAGCGCCAGTATCGCGAATCGCGTGGCGAGCTCGATAGGTATCAACCATTGCCACAGTTGCACAGCGCGAAGTATTGCCAGGTTTGCTCCAGTCACTATCGCCATAACGTTTGAAAACTAGATCATAAATTTCTAAGCGCCGATCGGATTCAACATCGATATCAATATCTGGCAGTGCGCGGCGAAGCGGTGAACAGAAACGCTCCATCAATAACCCATGAGTCATTGGTTCAACCCCTGAGATACCAAGTAGATGACAGATCAATGAGCCAGCACCTGAACCACGAGCTGCCACACGAATCGAACGTTCGCGCGCCATGTCGGTGATGTCAGCAACTGTTAAAAAGTATGACTCGTAACCAAGCGTTGCCACAGTTGCGAGTTCGTCATCTAAACGTTGTTTAGCTTTAGCAATGGTGGTGCTATCGCGATATCGCCAGTTAAGCCCCGATTCGCAACGGCTGCGCAACAAAGTGCGCATCTCTTGCTGGTTAGCGGCGCCAACCACGTGCGCTTCGGGTAGATGAATTCCACCTAAGCCAATATCTCGAGTTGGCGATAACAGTGCGCGTTCGGCCCACTTGCGAGTGGTCTTTAATAAATAGCGTGGCGTTCGCTCGCCGGCAGCTAAGGCAATTTCAGAAGCTAAAGCTGCCATCGCATCAGTTGATTTTAGAAATGCTTCGGCATTGCGCCGTTCAACATGGCGTGGATGCAGCGGCACCAACTGTCTAGCCGCATCGAGAATGTCAGCAATTGGGCCATCTTCACGATCGCGCATGCGCACTGCATTGCTAAGCACCGCATCAAGATCATGATCACGCGCAAAGATTAACAAACGCGCAGCATGTGGCGTTGATCGTGGGCCACTGCCGGCAACTAAATGCGAAACAATTTCAATGGCATGATCGCCAAATAGATCACGGGTTTTATTAAAAACTTCAATTGCTAAATCAGGTCGCTTATCGGCGATGGCATAACTAACTGGTGATTCGGGGCCATGTAAAACTTGTAAACCTAAACTGTATTCGCTGAACCGTTCAAGCAGATCTAAGGTAATTACTGGGTTGCGATCAGTTGCGTTTAAATTCAAACTAGTCATGAAACGACATAGCGATCGCCAACCACCATCGCCATTTGCCAGCAACGTTAACCGCGGTAATTTCTTATCCGTAAAGCCAGGTAACTTAATTGCTAAATCAACGCCGATGATTGGTGCGATTCCTTCGGCAACACAACTTTGGGCAAAACGAATTGCACCGGCCAAACCATCGCGATCAGTCACTGCTAGCGCCGGCATATTAAATTCGCGGGCGCGAGCAACTAAATCAGCAGGTTGGGTTGTGCCGTACTTAAGTGAGTACGCGCTAGCAACATGTAGGTGAATAAAGCTCATAAAGTTAAGCGCAGCTAAACGCTACGAATAATCCATTGACCCGAGATCTCATCGCGTTCGAGTTCGAAGGTAGTTAACGCGCCAAGCGGTGCTGCTTCAACGCGCCAAAGTGCGCGAGCTTGATCATCGGGGCGATAGATGCCATCGCTAATTCGGTTCCACCAACCGCCTGCTTCGCACCATCTAGTAAGCACTGCGTGAATTCGAAAACGTCGACCGCGATAGGTAAATTCAATTGGGGTTGCTGCGCCATCGGTCATAACTTCTGGGCCGGCAACGACGATAGGTGCGGTATTGGCTGACATTTTGCTAGTGCTCCTGGTTTTCCTGTGGATATTCGAACAGATGTTCGAAAAGTACCGCCCCCAACTGACAGGCGCAAGTGGCTGCCGCAGGCGCAACACGCCCCAAAATAGTTTAACTTTCAACTACTTTTGCACTACTCTAGCTAAGTAAGCAACACATTCAAGCCCCACCACAAACCCAAATAAGTAAGAAGGAGTCCCATGGACGTAGTACTAGTAATCGGCCGCGTACTTTTCGCGCTGCTCTTCATCAACTCAGGTATCGCACACCTCACCAAGCTTGAGGCAATGACTGGCTATGCAAAGTACAAGAAGGTTCCAGCAGCCAAGCTAGGCGTGATCGTTTCTGGTCTGATGATCCTGATTGGCGGACTATACGTAGCACTTGGAATTTACGCTGACCTAGGTGCGCTACTAATCGCGCTATTCCTAATTCCAACCTCATTCCTAATGCATGCGTTCTGGAAAGAAACTGATGCGACTGCAAAGCAGAACGAGAGCATCGGATTCTTCAAGAATCTATCAATGGCTGGCGCTGCGCTAATAATCTTCGCACTAGTTGCAACTGGTACAGATTTTGGTCCAAGCATTACATCTGCATTCTTTAGCTTCACCAGATAAACAACCAAATATCTCTAGAAGTACCAGAACGCCCTCGGATATTTCCGAGGGCGTTCTGTCATTATCTACCAGTGTTAATCATTGAAGGCCTAGTTGCCGGCGTTTTAATTGGTTCAGTCTTGGGTTTCATTGGCGCCGGGGGCGCAATGCTTTCAGTGCCAATTCTGATTTATGGTTTTGATTTCTCGGCCAGTCACGCAACAACTGCAGCACTAGCGGTCGTATTACTTGCCGCAGCCTCGGGTTTGGTTCCTAAATTTAAAAGCAAAGATGTACTGGTTAAAGAGGCGCTAATCATTTGCGCACTTGGTTTGACCACAAATATATCTACTTCACTAATTGTGCATCGGCTTAGCGAGCGTTTCATTTTGACTGGCTTCTCGCTAGTTCTCTTAGTTGCCGGAATATCAATGTTGTTAAAGCCTTTTGCATCTGGTCCAGAACGAAAGATGCCAGCTTGGGCACTGATTTTAGTTTCCTTGGTGATCGGCTCGATGACTGGCTTATTTGGAATTGGCGGCGGCTTCTTAGCAATTCCAATTCTGGTTCTCTTCTTCCAAGTGCCACAAAATAAGGCTGCTGGTACTTCATTGTTAATAATTGTGCTTAATTCAATTACCGCTTTCTTGGGCCACTATAAAATTTGGTCCGAAGTTAATTGGACTGTTCCGATTGCAATGGCGGTATCTGCTGTTGTTATCTCACAATTAGCTTCAGGCAAAAGCGCACACATCTCTCCGGTAATTCTTAAGCGAGCTTTCGCTGTTTTACTATTTTCTATTTCAGCAATCACGCTATTAAATGCGTGGGTCTTCTAAAGCAGGTATTTTGTAGCCATGGATGGCGTACTTGAAAAAGCGGCAGTAAAGCGATTGATAGCTGCACTCGCCGAACATGGCTGTGCTGGTGAAATCAAAGTCCTATCCGATAGCGCACGCACCGCAGCTGAGGCAGCAGCTGCTCTTGGCATTGAAGTTGGGCAAATTGCCTCATCGCTAATCTTCAAATTACCTGATGGTTCCCCTCTTTTAGTTATTACCAGTGGCCGACATCGCGTTGATACCGATTTAGTGGCAAGTAATTTAGGAATTGAAAAACTTGGTCG
>CAZUWN010000070.1:0-4981 GCA_964624105.1 uncultured Candidatus Planktophila sp.
GTTTATGGAGGCCAGAATGCGCACACTTCGTGCAAAATCAATAGCTGCCATAAGTGTTACAGCGCTCCTTGGCGCTGTCGCATTTTCCGGTAGCACCGTTGCGCAAGCAGCGACAACAAAAACAATTACCGTTTGGTTGATGCCAGATGCTAAGGATTTTGGAACAGCTCTTGCAGATGCAAATAAAGCATTTACTAATGCGTATCCAAGCGTCAAAGTAAATGTGGAATTTCAAACTTGGGCAGATCACTTAAAGAAACTTGACGCTGCCTTGGTTGCTAAAAAGGGACCAGATGTTGTTGAGTTTGGAAATACTGAAGTAATGAAGTATTCAGCTGCTGGCGCACTAGCAGATCTAAGTTCGTACAAGCCATCATTTGGTAATAGCGGAACATGGTTAAAGGCGCTTCAAGATGCCGGTACTTATGAAGGCAAGTTGTACGCGATTCCTTATTATGCAGGAGCTCGCGCAATCATGTATCGCCCTTCACTATTTGCAGCACAAGGTATCTCAGTTCCTAAGTCTTACGCTGAATTCCTTGCAGCAGGAAAGAAGTTGATGGGTGCTTATGGCAGCGATAAAGATTTCTCAGCAGTCTACCTACCAGGAAAATACTGGTATGCAGCGATGTCATTTGTTTATGATGAAGGTGGCGCAATTGCAACAAAGTCTGGCGGCAAGTGGGTTGGTTCACTTGATTCAGATGCAGCAATTCGTGGCTTAAATCGTTTTAAAGAAGTAAGCGATACTCTTTCACGTGCAGATAAGTCAGGAACTGAAGCTGCACAATGGGATGTTTTCAATGGTGAAAAAGTTGCCATGTCTTATTCAAACGGTTGGGAATCATGCTGTATCCCTAAGGTTGGAACTGACTGGGCATTCTTCCCAATGCCTTCTATTAAGTCAGGAAAAGCATCACCAGCATTCCTAGGTGGCTCAAATCTTGCGGTTCCTTCTTATGCACCTAATGCTAAGTTGGCTTCAGTCTGGATTCGCTACTTCACAAACTCAACACAAATGACCACCATTGCTAAAAGTGGTGCGATTCCAAATAACACAAGAATGCTCAACTTGATCACCGGAAAAGCTGCACCAGTTGCTGCTGCTGCTAAGAACTCATGGTTCGTACCAGGTGCTATCAAGTGGGTAGATGTTGAAAATGCCAATACCCTACAAACTATGTTGGCAGATATCGCTACTGGCAAGAAGACTGTTGCAAAAGCAGCAGCAGATGCCTCTGCGGAGATAACAAAACTTCTTAACTAATATTTACTGTTAAGAGTTTAGAGGAGATAGTAAGGAGGGGTGGCTTTGCTAAAAAGTCACCCCTCCTTACACTTATTGCAATCTAGAGGAGAATTAAATTGAGTATCGGGCAATCGAATATTTCGAGGCCTCGTAAGATCAAACCTTGGCCCTACCTGCTTGTTACTCCAAGTCTTGTAGCTTTAGGTTTGATTTTAGGTTACCCAATTATAAAGTTGTTTTCCTTATCGCTTGAAAGATATGGACTTTCGGAGATTATTGCCGGTAAAGGCGTATTTGTTGGGCTTGGTAACTTCAGCGAAATTCTTACAGATAAAGATTTCTGGACTATCTTAGAAAGAACTTTGTTTTTTACTTTCGGCATGGTTGCAGTCTCAATGATTGTCGGTGCTTGGTTAGCTCATCTAATGTTAAATATGCACACGAAAATAAGAAATGTGCTGAATTTAGTTTTGATACTCGTTTGGGCGATGCCACAGTTAGTGTCAATCTCGGTCTGGAGATGGCTTTTCTCATTTGAATTTAGCATTATTACTGAAATCATAAATAACCTTGGTTTTAACATGGATAAGCACAACTATTTTGTGAACACCGTCTCAGGTTTCTTGATTATCGGTGGTTGTGTGGCATGGGGCGCTCTACCATTTATAACAATTAGTATTTATGCCGCGCTCACACAGGTCCCGCAAGACTTGATTGAAGCGGCAGAGATTGATGGCGCGAATCCAAGACAAGTATTCCGAAACATTATTTTCCCAATGCTTCTACCTGTTTATGTAATCCTAATTTCTCTCTCCACAATCTGGGATTTTCAGGTCTTCTCGCACATTTGGATTTTCTTGGATAGCCGACCTTCTGCTGAGTATTACACCATTGCTATCTACGCTTTCCAGAAGTCATTCGGACTAAGCGAATATGGAAAAGGCGCTGCAATAAGTATCGTCATGATTGTCGCCTTAATTGGCGTAACTGGCTATTACCTGCGCCAAATGATGAAAATGGGTGATGAGTGAAACGCTCATCTAGTTCGATTTTTTCGAACGCTTCCGGAATTGTGGCTATCGTTTTAATGGGTTTTCCTGTTTATTGGATGATTACAACTTCGTTTAAGCCCAAGGGCGATATCTTGTCGACAAATCCAACATTGCTTCCGCGCTCGTTTACTCTTTCAAATTATGTTGAAGCTGTTACTAAAGAAGGATTTGTAAGAGCCTTACTTAATTCGCTAATTGTTGTCTTTTTTACTGTAACCATCAGCTTGTTCGTAGCGCTATTTGCTTCAATCGCTGTGGCGCGTATGAAATTCAAGGGAAAGCGTACTTATGTAGCAACCATCTTGTTAGTTCAGATGCTTCCTTTATCTGCACTCCTGATTCCAATTTATCTTCTTCTTTCTAGATTTAATCTCACTGATAAATTATCTGGCGTGATTTTGACTTACTTAGCTTTCGTGCTGCCTTTTGTTATCTGGACCCTGCGTGGTTTTTTGGTGAATATACCTGCAGAACTAGAAGAAGCCGCACTAGTTGATGGCTGCACCAGGCCGCAGGCATATCGATTAGTGCTATTTCCATTAATGGCTCCAGGATTAGTAGCAACAGCTATTTTTGCATTCATTCAAGCTTGGAATGAATTTTTGTTGGCCTATATTCTATTATCGAGTCAAGACAATGCGACGATGCCGATTTGGTTAGCCGGGTTTACGAATCGCTTCGGAACTGATTGGGGCCCATTGATGGCCGCTTCAACTTTGACAGCTTTGCCGGTTGTAATTTTCTTCACTCGAATTCAAGATAAAATTGCCACGGGTGTTACGGCGGGGGCGGTGAAGGGATGATGTTTAAATCTCTAAGCGCGGTAGATAGCGCAATTTTGAAAACTTTTTCACCAGGTTTTGGTGGTCCAAGTATTCCAGAATGGTTAAAACCGTGGTTAGAAAATGGCCTGGGTTCAGTGACTTTATTTGCTTCAAATACGCCGAACTTTGAAACTACCCAAAACTTAATTGCAGAACTTCGAAGCTATAATCCAGAGATTCTGATTGCAATTGATGAAGAAGGTGGCGACGTAACCCGCTTATTCGTGCGTGAAGGAAGTAAGTATCCGACACCTGCGCTACTAGGACAGTGTGATGATGAAGATTTAACTTATCGCTCCTATAACTCAATGGGAGCAGTGCTTCGTGACTTGGGAATAGATATTACTTACGCCCCAGTAGCTGATGTGGTTGCAGTTGAGAATAATCCAATTGTCGGAGTTAGATCTTTTGGCATGAATACAGATGTAGTTTCTCGCCATGTCAAGCAAGCAGTGCGTGGCTTGCAAGATGCTGGAGTCAGCGCATGCATTAAACATTTTCCTGGTCATGGCGCAGTAGTTGAAGATTCTCACCATGACCTGCCATATATTAAAATGGTGTTAAGCGATTATGAATCGGCGCATATTGCCCCATTCAAAGATGCGATCCAAGCAGGCGCCGATGCAATCATGATTGGCCACTTAGTTGCAGAAGCCATTGATCCACAGCACCCAGCATCTTTATCAAGCAAAGCAATTCGTGATTATCTTAGGAAGAAATTGAAATTCGAAGGATTAGTTGTTACGGATGCGCTAGATATGGGTGCTATCGGTGGACCAAGCAAGATTCATGAGTCTGCCCTGAAGGCACTGTTGGCTGGGGCGGATCTACTTTGCTTCTCTGGCATGGGCGATCAATCACAATTTGTGTCATCTAGTTTCGATTGGATTAAGGCCGCCGTAGAAAACGAAGATCTTCGGCTTGAGTATCTCAATAACTCATTCGAAATAGCCTCACAGTTGCGAGAAAAGAGAAATAATAAATCAACTCCGACGGCAGTGATTGATTTTAATGAACTTATTAAAGGGTTCGAAATTTCTGGAGTAGTTGATTTGCCAGCAGGCCCCGTTAATTTGGTAGAAATTGGGACCAAGCCAACGATCGCAGCTGGCGATGTTTCTTGGGGCATGCATCGCGAACTACGTGCAGTGGGAATCTCATGTGAAATTCATGCCAGTGACGCAGAATCTCTTTCCTCTAAGAAATTAGTTGTGGCGTTTAGAGATGCTTATCGGGACGAACCATTACTTGCGACCTTGAATAGACTTTATGAGCGTTTTCCAGATGCAATTTTCTTAGATATGGGCTGGCCAACGCGTGAATTTTCACCGCAAAATTTGATTCGTACTTTTGGTTCTTCGGCGGTAATTTCGATGGCCGCAGCACGGCGGATTAGAGGTACTTAGGAATTTTTAAAGCTGTTTGGCCATCGCAGCCTCTTCGCTTATTCAGGCTCAAATTTCAGACAAAATCGTTACCTTTTTGTTACCGCTTTCCCTATTATTCCACGCTGCGGAAAGTTAGGTTATGCCAAATCTCCATCCTCGGAGCTAGATAATAAGAATAGAGAGAAATTATTCTATGTTGAAGAAAATAACTCGCGTAGGCGTAGTCGTAACGACTATTGCACTAATCGCTTCAGGTGCCGTTACTGCGCAAGCAGCAGTTACCGGAGCCGCAAACGCCAAGACCGGTGCAGATTGTGCACGCTCTGGCTCAGTTGCAAAAGGTAAAGGCGTAAACGGCAGCGACTTAACTTGCCTTAGCGTTCCAACTGGAACTATGAAGGGCCAACTTAAGTGGTGGTATGCCGATCTAAAGCCACTAAAGAATATTGATTGGGTTGTTCCTGCTAA
>CAZUWN010000071.1:0-4978 GCA_964624105.1 uncultured Candidatus Planktophila sp.
GAAAAATTTGCCGGCCGAATGCAGATCGAAGCTAAGCGGCTAACTGATTTAGTCCAAGAAATTATTAACTTATCTCGCTTGCAAGATGGCGACCCACTTAAGAATGCACAACCATATTCAATGGTTGATTTAATTAATCAAGCTATCGATGAATCTCGACTTACAGCTGAAAAACGAAAAATTTCTTTAGTATTTCTCCCAATCGCAGATCATTTTGTTTTAGGTGATCGCAGTCAGCTCGAAATGGCAATTAGTAATTTAATTGAAAATGCCATCAACTACAGCCCAGACTTAACTCAAGTTGCAATCGTTTTAACTTGCAAAGATAAATTAGTTGAAATTTCGGTAACCGATCAAGGTATTGGAATTCCGGAGAAAGAGATCGAGCGAATCTTTGAACGTTTCTATCGAGTAGATCCCGCGCGTTCCCGAGCAACTGGCGGAACTGGGTTAGGTCTTTCTATCGTTAAGCATGTTGCTACTAATCACGGCGGAGATATTTCGGTGTGGAGTAGCGAAGGGTCCGGAAGTACCTTCACGATCAGATTGCCAGAATTTATTGAAGCTGAAAGTTATCTCTCAACCAACCAGGAGGAAAAGTAATGACCCGAATATTAGTGGTTGAGGATGAAGAATCTTTTTCCGAGGCGTTGGCCTACCTATTAGGTAAAGAAGGCTTTGATGTTGTTGTGGCCGACACCGGTACCGCAGCTGTTGAACTCTTCGATAAACATGGGGCCGACTTAGTATTACTTGATCTGATGTTGCCAGGTTTATCCGGAACTGAAGTTTGCAAGCAATTGCGCACTCGCTCTGCTGTCCCAATCATTATGTTGACTGCTAAAGATGCTGAAATTGATAAAGTAGTTGGGCTTGAACTAGGTGCTGATGATTATGTGACAAAGCCGTATTCATCACGAGAGTTAATTGCCCGTATTCGAGCAGTATTGCGCCGACATAGCGATCTCGGCGAAATTACTGAAGACAATGGCTCACTCGTTGCTGGCCCAGTTCGCATGGATGTTGATCGCCATCAGGTAAGCGTTAATAACATCTCTATTGCGCTACCTCTAAAAGAGTTTGAACTACTTGAGTTCTTGATGCGTAATTCGGGCCGAGTACTAACTCGCATGCAATTAATTGATCGGGTCTGGGGAAGCGATTACGTCGGCGATACCAAGACGCTTGATGTTCACATAAAGCGCTTGCGTGCCAAAATTGAAGCGGATCCAGCGAATCCAGTCTTCATTCAGACTGTGCGCGGGCTTGGTTACAAACTAGAAGCTTAAGCAGTTACGCCGGCGTAAGTATCGCGCTTGTCGCGCACAATTACTTTTACAGTAACTACGCCAGCAGTATTAAAGAAGAAAGAAAGTTCAACTGTGTTGCCAGCTTTTACACCCAGACCAGGTATTACCGCTTTGGCATTTGCTGAGTCACCTTCGAAAATCATCGGGATATTTTCAGAAATCACATTAGATTCATTGGTGAGAGTTGCAAGCACGCCATTTGCTGAGATTCCGAGCAATGAATCAGGTGTTGAGTTTGCATTAATAATGGTGCCAACTAACACTGCGCTGCCATCTGGTTGAGCAACCAATAAGAAGCCACGAAGCTTCATCGCGCTGGTATCAGTTATGACTTCAGTTTCAGCGCCATCAGTAACTTTGGTTATGTTGCGAGCTGCGGCATTTTCACCTGCACCACATGCAGTTAGCGTCGAGAGAGATGCAATAACAATTAAACCAATCGCAACTTTACGTAATTGCATTTTTTCTCCCAAGAAATAATTGCTTAACAATGCGCGCTTATTCTCTCATGAGAAATAGCTGCTAAAGCCAGTTAAATACAGGCGAAATACCCGAGGTGACTACCCTCACTAGTTGCTGGTATGATTGGCCCCTAACGAAGGGCACCCCATGTCATTTAAAGTAGGCGAAACTGTTGTTTACCCTCATCACGGCGCAGCGCTAATCGAGGCAATTGAAACTCGAGTGATTAAGGGCGAAGAAAAAACCTACTTAGTTTTAAAGGTGGCCCAAGGCGATTTAACAGTACGAGTGCCAGCTGAAAATGTTGACCTAGTTGGAGTGCGCGATGTTGTAGATAGCGCCGGGCTTGACCGTGTTTTCAGTGTTCTACGCCAGCCATACACCGAAGAGCCAACAAACTGGTCTCGTCGTTACAAGGCAAATCTTGAAAAATTAGCTTCTGGCGATGTAATCAAGGTTGCTGAAGTTGTACGCGATCTTTATCGTCGCGATCTTGATCGTGGACTTTCTGCTGGTGAAAAGCGCATGCTTTCAAAAGCAAAGCAGATTCTTGTTTCTGAACTTGCTCTCGCTGAGCGCACCGATGAAGAAAAAGCATCAGTAATCCTCGACGAGGTCTTAGCTTCTTAATTTAAGCTCGATCGGAGCACTTATGTCTGGCCATGTTGCAGCAATTATTGCTGCTGCCGGATCCGGTGTTCGCTTCGGTGCTGATATCCCAAAAGCTTTAATTCAATTGGGTGATCGCACGCTAATTGAACATGCTGTCGCCGCAATTTCACCAGCGGTAGATCAAGTAATTGTTACAGCTCCGGCCTCTCATCTAACCCAATTTCAATCACTTTTAGGCGATGCCGTAACTGTTGTCGTTGGCGGCCAAACTCGCTCAGAATCTGTTCGAGCTGGATTAGCCGCGGTACCTAGCGATACCCAATATGTATTGATTCATGATGCTGCTCGTGCTTTAGCAACAACAGATTTAACTAATCGTGTTTTGTCAGCGCTACAAAATGGGGAAGTAGCGGTAATACCTGGCCTGCCTCAAGTAGATACGATCAAGAGCGTTGATGTAAATGGTTATGTAACCACAACTCCTAATCGCGCAGATTTACGGAATATCCAAACCCCACAAGGTTTTGAACTTTCCGCGCTCAAAAAAGCGCATGCTTCAAATGGTGAAGGTACCGACGATGCTGCTCTAGTTGAAAGTGCTGGATTTAAAGTTTTGGTAATTGCTGGTGAAGAACGCGCCATGAAAATTACTACACCTGCGGATTTAGCAACTGCCTACAACTTCCTCGGTGCAAATAAAGAATTCTTAACTGGCGTAGGTGTTGATGCACATGCTTTCGAAGCAGGACGCGAACTTTGGTTAGGTTGCATTAATTGGCCAGATGAAGTTGGTGTTGCTGGACATTCTGATGGAGATGTTGCGGCACATGCAATTTGCGATTCACTTTTTGCAGCAACTGGGTTAGGTGATTTAGGTTCAAACTTTGGTGTGGATCGCCCGGAATACGCTGGCGCAAGTGGTACAAAATTATTATCAGAAACACTTTCAATAATTACTAAAGCTGGTTTTGCAATCTCAAATGTTTCGGTACAAATAATCGGTAATCGTCCAAAGTTGGCCGGACGTCGCAAAGAAGCAATTGCGGCACTTTCTGCTGCGCTAAATGGTGCACCGGTATCACTATTGGCCACAACTACCGATGGACTTGGCTTAACTGGTGAAGGCAAAGGCATTGCAGCCATTGCCTCAGCGCTCGTTTTTAAGGTTTCTAGTAACGACCGATAGACTTCGCTAATGAGTTCGCTAAAGCTATATGACACATTGTCGCGAACCGTCTCAGAATTTATTCCACTGCAGCCGGGTAAAGCGAGTATTTATCTTTGTGGTGCCACAGTTCAGGCGCCACCACATATCGGCCATATTCGCAGCGGCGTTAATTTTGATATTTTGCGACGTTGGTTAGTGAAGTCAGGTTTTGATACTACTTTTATTCGCAACGTTACCGATATAGATGACAAGATTTTGCACAAGGCGGTTCACGAACAAGCACCTTGGTGGGCAGTTGCCCTTAAGTATGAGCGCGCATTTACTGAAGCTTATGCAGCCCTGAATGTTTTGCCACCAACATATGAACCGCGCGCAACTGGTCACATCACTCAAATGATTGATCTAATCGCTTCTTTAATTGAGCGTGGCTATGCATATGCGCCAGGTAACGGTGATGTCTATTTGGAAGTTCGTAAGTTATCTTCTTACTTAACTCTCTCAAACCAAAATATTGATGATTTACTACCAGCGCAAGATGCTGAAGATACTTTTAAGCGCGATGTGCGTGACTTTGCACTTTGGAAAGCAGCTAAAGCTGGCGATCCATTTTGGCCAACGCCATGGGGAAATGGTCGACCAGGGTGGCATATTGAATGTTCCGCAATGGCACATACTTATTTGGGTGCTGAGTTTGATATTCACGGTGGTGGTTTAGATTTAATTTTCCCGCATCACGAAAACGAAATTGCGCAGTCTGAAGCAGCGGGATACGGATTTGCTAAACGTTGGTTACATAATGCTTGGGTAACTGCCTCCGGTGAAAAAATGTCTAAGTCACTTGGTAACTCTTTACAAGTAACTGAATTGCTAAAGAGTGTTCGCGGAATTGAACTACGTTGGTATTTGGGCAGCGCTCATTACCGATCGATGCTCGAATTCTCACCAGCTGCCCTGGAAGAGTCAGCAGTAGGATTCCGACGAATTGAGAACTTCCTATTGCGCGCATCCGAGATCTTAGGAAGCCAGCCAGAAGCAGCGCTATCTGCCGATTTTGTAGCTGCGATGAATGAAGACTTGGCTGTTCCACAAGCGCTGGCTGGAATTTCGGAACAATTACGCTTAGGAAATAGCGCAATTACCGAAAATAACAATGCAGGTATTGCAAGTGCAGCCGGCTTTATCCGCGGCGCTCTTGAAGTACTTGGTTGCGATCCATTTGATCCAGCATTTGCCAGCGGCGCACAAAGTGAGTCACTAACAGGTGCTCTTGATGGCGTTATTAATTTAGTTCTTGCGCAACGCACTTCAGCGCGCGAACGTAAAGATTTCGCCGCATCCGATCAGATTCGCGATGGCTTAATCGCACTTGGCATTTCAATTGAAGACACAGCTCAAGGACCACGTTGGTCGATCTCACGTTCAGAAG
>CAZUWN010000072.1:0-1180 GCA_964624105.1 uncultured Candidatus Planktophila sp.
TCTACCTTTAGGCTATTGGGTATGCCCATTGAAGCCGCTCTGACTACCGGCCAAATCGCTGTAGCTCGCAGTGGTCTAGTCGATTATGAGAATGCGCTGAAGATTCAACGCAATTTTCATGCTGAAATTGTCGCTGATGAGCGTCCAAACACCTTGATATTGCTCGAGCACCCTTCGGTTTATACCGCGGGTCGCCGTACTGCTATCTCAGATCGGCCAACGGATTCGACCCCAGTAATTGATGTAGATCGCGGTGGCAAAATCACTTGGCATGGACCGGGCCAACTTGTTGGATATCCCATTGTGAAATTAGCTAATCGCTTAGATGTAGTCGGGTTTGTGCGTCAATTAGAGACCGCGTTAATAAATACTTGCGAACAATTCGGCCTAGCTGCGCTGCGTTATCCAGAACGTTCTGGCGTTTGGTTGCGCGATGAAAGAGGCGATCGCAAGATTGCTGCAATCGGCATCAGAGTTGCTAAGGGTGTAACCATGCATGGCTTTGCGCTAAATGTGAACCCTGATTTAGCCGGGTTTAATCAGATAGTCCCATGTGGAATCGCAGATGCCGATGTTACGTCAATGGCTAGAGAGTTAAACCGAGAGATTACAATTGCCGAAGTTTCACCAATTCTAGAACGTGAATTGTTTGAAGTATTAACAAAGGTGAGCGCATGACAATTGCACCAGATGGCCGCAAGATGCTTCGGATCGAAGCGCGCAATGCCGAGACCCCGATTGAACGTAAGCCCGAATGGATTAAAACTCGCGCCAATATGGGGCCGGAATATACGCAGCTTCGTTCACTCGTAAAGAGCGAAGGTTTGCATACCGTCTGCCAAGAAGCAGCCTGCCCAAATATTTTTGAATGTTGGGAAGATCGCGAAGCCACTTTCCTAATTGGTGGTGATCGCTGTACTCGTCGTTGCGATTTCTGCAATATCGATACTGGTAAGCCGCTACCGATTGATCGCAATGAGCCAACTAAGGTCGCTGAATCAATCAAGAAAATGCAATTGCATTATGCAACGATTACTGGTGTTACTCGCGATGATTTGCCCGATGAAGGTGCTTGGTTATATGCCGAGACGATTCGCAAAGTTCATGAGCTTAATCCAGGTACTGGTGTAGAAATGTTGGCACCGGATTTCAATGCTAATCCTGAGCTGCTAAACCAAAT
>CAZUWN010000072.1:1280-4835 GCA_964624105.1 uncultured Candidatus Planktophila sp.
GAGTTAGCGGCCGAGGCGAAAGAAATTGGTTTCTCAGGTGTAATGAGTGGCCCGCTCGTTCGATCAAGTTATCGTGCGGGTCGTCTATATAAGCAAGCGCAAGAAGCCAAAGCAGCGCTCAATGGCTGATCGCGTCTATCCCCCAGTAATTGTTTTTCTTAAAACAACTTGGAAATATCTTGGTTTGAAATTTACTTTTACCGGTGATGTAAACATCCCGCGTAACGGCGGCGCAATCTTGGCAATCAATCACATTGGATATTTAGATTTTGCTCTGGCAGGAACAGCAGCGCTGCCAGTTAATCGTTATGTGCGTTTCATGGCCAAGAAAGAAATCTTCGATAACAAAATCGCTGGTCCACTAATGCGCGGAATGCATCACATCTCGGTTGATCGAGCTAATGGTTCAGCCTCCTTTGTCGGCGCCCTGCGAGCACTTCGCGCTGGTGAAATTATTGGCATTTTCCCGGAGGCCACAATCTCCAAGAGTTTTGAAATAAAAGAATTGAAATCTGGCGTAATCCGATTAGCGATGGGTGCTGGAGTTCCAGTAGTTCCGACCATTGTTTGGGGCAGCCAGCGCATTTGGACTAAAGGTGTTAAGCGAAATCTCAAGCGCAATAAGTTTCCGATATTTGTGACTTTCGGCGAACCCATGCACTTTGCCAAAGATGCCGATGTCGAAGCTGGCGAGGCGCAGTTACGGGCGACCATGATCGAAATGCTGCATGAAGTTCAGAGCCGATATCCCGATAGCCATGCTGGTCAACGTTGGGCGCCTGCGCGTCTTGGTGGTACCGCGCCTGCTCCACTAAACTCCTGACATGTTTAAACGAAAGAAAAATAAGTCCAGCGAACCCAAGGCACCTAGATTTAAAGAAATTCGTGATGCCTACAAGATAACCAAGGCAGCCAAACCTTGGATTGGCGCAGCAATGGCTGGCATTTTTGTGGCCGGCTGGGCAATAGGAATAGCAATCGGTTTCGCAATCGGCCATCCGGTTTATCTTGGCTTTGTTTCAGCACCTTTTGCCGCGTTGTTAGCGTTCTTTGTTTTCACCCGCCAAGCAGGGTCTGCGGCTTACGCCTCGATTGAAGGACAGATTGGTGCTGGCGCAAGCGTTTTAATGTCAATCCGTAAAGGTTGGTCAACAACTCCAGCTGTAGCTGTCTCTCGAAATCAAGATATGGTCCATCGCTCTGTTGGTCGTGCCGGAATTGTTCTAACTGGTGAAGGTAGCGGCTCAGTCCGTCAACTGTTGCAAGATGAGAAACGCAAAACTGAACGTTACGCACCTGGTGTACCAATTTATGAATTAATTGTTGGCGATCAAGAAGGACAAGTGTCGCTTCGCAAATTGCAGAAGCGAATGAAGAAGTTTCCTAAGAAATTAACTGCCAATCAAATGCGCGAAGTACGAGCACGCCTCAAGGCAGTCGGCGGAATGGCGATGCCAATTCCAAAGGGGCCAATGCCAACTCGTGGAATGAAGATTCGCTAAATTTTCAAATTAAGCTCGTGCTAATTTGGTTTGACTAAATCGCTCGTGGATTCCACGACCATCTTCATCGTAGGTAATCGCGGTAATAACTAGCGCCATCAAACCGGTGCGGATTAACGCTTGACGAATAGTTGGCGATCCCCCGTGGCTGAAAACCACAACTTTTAGCCTCAATAATCTATGCCCAAAAGAAGCTCCAGTAAGGGCAATCAAGATTGCGTACTCGGCTACAAAAATAAGTGGTGTTGATAAGCGAGTACCGACTAATCGATCAGAGTAACTTCCACCGCCGGCAAAGAAGGCAAAAGCGATTGCATAGGATGCCAGCCAATCGATGGTGATTGCTGCCAGTCGTCGGCCAAGTGTTACGCCCTCAGGGTGAGTCATGCCGCGAGCCTAGATGATTTAGCGCACAGGAGCCCAGTTATACGCCTGTCAGCGGAACATTGAAGGCCAGACCCAGAATTTTTTAACATCGATGTAACACAACGGTTATGAACTTTTGCCCGCTGGGGCATAGATTTCAGCCCATAAAGCACGGCCTCAAAGGCGAGGAAACCGATCGGTTGATTCCAACAGCCATCATCTTAAAAAACAGGAGAAATATGTTTAAGAATTCTGCAGAAATCTTTGCATACATCAAGAAAGAAGACGTTAAGTTCATTGACGTCCGCTTTACTGATCTGCCAGGTATCCAACACCACTTCAACGTTCCAGTTGAATCATTTGACGAAGCAGTTTTCACTGATGGTCTGATGTTCGATGGTTCTTCAATCCGTGGTTTCCAGTCAATTCACGAATCAGATATGAAGTTGCTACCAGTTCCTAGTTCAGCATTCATCGATCCATTCCGTGATCACAAGACTTTGGTAATTATTTTCTCAGTTCACAATCCAATTGATGATTCAGCTTATTCACGCGACCCACGTGGCGTTGTTGCTAAGGCTGTTGACTACATGCGCTCACTTGGTTTTGCAGATACCGCGTTCTTCGCACCAGAAGCTGAGTTCTATGTTTTCGATAGCGTGCGTTTCAAGACCGGTATCAACGAGGCTTATCACGAGATTCAATCTTATGAAGGCGCTTGGAACACTGGCGTTGAATTCGATGCTGATGGCACACCAAACCGCGGATACCGTACTCGCGTAAAGGGTGGCTATTTCCCAGTTTCACCAACAGATCAATTTGCAGATCTTCGCGATGAAATGGTTATGGAACTAGGTCGTGCCGGTCTGCTGGTTGAGCGTTCACACCACGAAGTTGGTACTGCGGGTCAGATGGAAATTAACTATCGCTTCAGCGACATTCTTCAAGCTGGCGATGATGTAATGAAGTTCAAATACATCATCCGCAACGTAGCTTGGGAAGGTGGCAAGACTGCGACCTTCATGCCAAAGCCACTATTTGGTGACAATGGTTCAGGAATGCACGTTCACCAATCACTTTGGAAAGATGGCAAGCCACTGTTCTTCGGCGATGGCTACGGAGATCTTTCAGATATGGCACGTTGGTATATCGGTGGCTTGCTAAAGCACGCACCTTCATTACTTGCTTTCACAAACCCAACTGTTAACTCTTACCGTCGCTTAGTTCCAGGTTATGAAGCACCAGTTAACTTGGTTTACTCAGCACGTAACCGTTCTGCTTGTATTCGTATTCCTATTACTGGTTCGAATCCAAAGGCAAAGCGCATTGAGTTCCGTTGCCCAGATCCATCATCGAATCCATATCTAGCCTTCGCAGCAATGTTGATGGCTGGTCTCGATGGAATTCTAAATAAGATCGAACCACCTGCTCCAGTTGATAAGGACCTCTACGAACTAGAAGGCGCCGAAGCTGCTGCAATCCCTCAGGTTCCAGGTTCACTAGATGAAGTTCTAAACAGCCTCGAGAAAGATCACGACTTCCTTACCAAGGGTGGCGTATTCGCTGAAGATCTAATCGAAACTTGGATTGAATTCAAGCGTAAGAACGAAGTTGATTATGTTCGCTTGCGTCCACATCCAGCTGAGTTCGAACTTTATTTCGATCTCTAAATCGAATTAAGAATAAA
>CAZUWN010000073.1:0-1164 GCA_964624105.1 uncultured Candidatus Planktophila sp.
CAACGAGTGGCAATTATTCGATCCCTTGCAGTTAATCCCCGAGTTCTACTACTTGATGAAATTACTTCTGCCCTTGACCCAGTTCTAGTAAATGAAGTTTTAAGTATTGTGCGCGACTTAAAGCACGATGGCATAACCATGGTTTTAGCAACACATGAAATGGGCTTTGCCACACAGGTAGCAGATGAAGTTTGTTTCCTAGAATCAGGTTTGATTCTCGAACGTGGCAGTGCCGAACAAGTTCTAAAGAGTCCGCAGAATGCGAAGACCAAAGATTTCTTAAAGCGAGTCCACGAAGCTGGCAGACTTTAAAACCATTGCTCTACCTGCTTCAAGTCTGGCAACTGGAACTCTAAACGGTGAACAAGATACGTAATCTAAACCGACTTCATTAAAGAATTGAATCGAACGACCATCGCCACCGTGCTCACCACAAACACCTAATTTAAAATCAGGTCGAAGTTTACGTGCTTGATCTGCCGCGGTCTTAACAAGTAAGCCAACGCCATCTTGATCAAGTGATTCAAATGGATTAAATGGCAGTAACTCTAAATCTAGATAGAGCGGCAAGAATGTTGATTCGACATCATCTCGACTAAATGCCCAAGTTAATTGAGTTAAGTCATTAGTTCCAAAACTGAAGAAGTCGGCATAGATTCCGAGCCGAGAGGCGGTAATTGCGGCTCGTGGGGTTTCAATCATCGTGCCGATGGGAAATTCCACATCAACGCCAGTGCCCTTAAATGCTCGCTTGATTTCAGCTTCGAGTGTTTCACGCAAATGCAATAACTCTCGTTGCGTTGCTACTAACGGAATCATTACTTCTGGTTTCGGATCATGGCCTAATTTCTTAACTTCCAGATAGGCATAAACCAAGGCACGTACCTGCATTTTGTAGAGTTCTGGAATCAAAATACCTAGGCGCACACCACGTAGACCCAACATCGGATTAGCCTCATGCATACGCTTAACTGCTGCAAAAATAGCCGCTTCGCGAGCTGGTACTTCTTCGCCAATGGCTTCAAGTGTTGCCATGTGAGCAGAGAGTTCGGCCAGTGGGGGCAAGAACTCATGTAATGGTGGGTCAAGTAAACGCACCGTTACCGGCAAACCTGACATTGCCATCATGATGCCTACGAAATCGGCTCGTTGCAGTGGTTCCAT
>CAZUWN010000073.1:1264-4806 GCA_964624105.1 uncultured Candidatus Planktophila sp.
GCTTCATCGCTGCTTGAAGATAACAAGCCTTCTAGATATGAAGTTACTGGCGAAGCGATAACTGGAATTCTGCCTAAGTAAACAGCGCCAGTTGCGCCATCAATTGAAATAATTTCACCGGCATAAACACTTTGACTTCCGACTGTGAAGAAGCCACCAGATTCATCAACTGAAATTGCTTCAGTTCCACAAACTGCAGTCTTTCCCATGCCTCTTGCCACAACAGCTGCGTGTGAAGTTTTACCACCACGGCTAGTCAAAATACCTTCAGCTGCAACCATGCCTACTAAATCATCAGGGCTAGTTTCGCGGCGAACTAAAATTACCTTATGGCCATCTTTAGCTAAATCAAATGCTTTCTTCGAATCAAAGACAACTTCGCCAACGGCTGCACCAGGTGAAGCTGGGATACCGCGTGCTATTTCCTTAACGCTGCTACTTAAATCAAATTGCGGAAACATCAACTGAGCCAATTGATCACCGGTCACTCGACGCAGCGCTTCATCCATATCGATACGACCTTCATCGACCAGTGCTAGCGCGATTCGAAATGCTGCCTCTGCCGTGCGCTTACCTACTCGGGTTTGCAGAATCCAGAGTTTGCCCTTTTCAACGGTGAATTCAATATCGCAGAGGTCCTTGTAATGATTCTCTAATAGCGCCATAACGCGCTCAAGTTCAGCGTGAACTTCGGGCAAAAGAGCCCCGAATTCAACTAACGACATGGTGTTACGAATGCCCGCAACTACATCTTCGCCTTGTGCTCGTTCTAGGTAATCGCCGTAGCTACCGACTTCACCGGTCGAAGGATTTCGCGTAAATGCCACGCCAGTACCAGAATCTTGGCTTAAATTTCCAAAGACCATTGATTGAATATTTACCGCAGTTCCTAAATCAGATGAGATGCGTTCGCGGCGGCGATAGACATTGGCCCGCTCTGAGTTCCAGGAATGAAAGACAGCTTCGATTGAACGCTGCAAGTGCACGCGCGGATCAGTTGGAAAAGTCTCACCGGTAAAGATTTCACAGCTCTTTATGTATCCAGCTGCCATTGCTTTTAAGCCAACGGCATCTAACTCTGAAATTGCTTTGACCCCAAACTGAGCCAAGATAACTTCTTGCACTTTATGGAACTCAGCTTGCGGCACTTCGCAAACAATTCGACTATACATATCAATAAAGCGTCGGTAACAATCCCAGGCAAATTGTTCATTGCCAGTTTCGATGGCTAGTTGCTCTGCAACTTCAGGAGTCATGCCCACATTTAAAACAGTTTCCATCATGCCGGGCATTGAAAATTTCGCACCAGAGCGAACTGAAAGGATTAGTGGTTTAAGCGGATTACCAAATTCTTTATCTAGTTCTTTTTCAAGCGCAGACATCGCAGCTTCTAATTCAGCCGGTAGCGTTGCAGGTGAATGGCCACTCTTTAAAAACTCTTGACAGGCTTTAGTTGTAATCGTAAATCCGGGCGGAACAGGTAATCCGATTTTCACCATCTCGGCTAAATTCGCACCTTTGCCACCAAGTAAATCTGATTGCGTGCGATCGCCGAAAGTAAATGGAAAAATAAACGTCTCAGCCATGTTGCTCTCCCCATTGAGAACCTAAAGCGCCATTGCCCTAGTTAATAATTAGAATAGCCCCATCTTTGCTACTCCCATACGAGAGATTTCACTAGACAGAACACTTGCCCTGTCTGCTCAATCACATTTTGACTTGGCAGAGCGCGAAAAATGCACCTGTTCCGCTTGGCGGATCGCCGTTTAACTGCTTACTTCTTGCCGCCGAATATCTTGGCAAAGAAACCGGGCTCAACTGGATCATTAGCGTGTCCCTGGCAACGATCTTTTTTAGCTACGCCTTGTAAGGCTTGCTCAATGTGGTTTCCACAACCACTCCAGGTTGGCTTTCCACACTTGCGACAAGATGTTCTGCTACACATAGTTTTCTACTTTCTGAATTGGGTTTGATTGTTAGAGAGTGACTTTGATTTTTGTTGCAGCTGGTGAGTTACTCCAAGTTAAGTAACCACCATCAAGGTTTACAGCATTAAAGCCAAGTTCTTTTAACAAGAGTGATGCAGTGTGACCGCGTTGGCCAACTTGGCAATTAACTAGCAAATTGTGGTTTGTAATCTCAGATTTACGTTCGCGAATTTCGTCAACCGGAATATTGATTGCACCTGGAATATTTCCACGTCCATATTCACCTGCAGTTCGCACATCAATTAACTGGTAACCGCGTGCGACATAGCCATCGATTTGGTTCCACTGCGAAGATTCGATTAGCCCAGAAATCATATTCTCGGCGATGTAGCCCAACATATTTACTGGGTCCTTGGCTGAACCAAATGGTGGTGCATAAGCTAATTCAAGATCAGCAAGTTCTGGCGCGGTTATGCCACCACGCATTGCAGTAGCAATCACATCAATGCGCTTATCGACGCCTTCGATACCAACGCCTTGGGCTCCCAATATCTCACCTGTTGTAGGTTCGAAAATCAACTTCAAGGTCATCTGCTTCGCATCTGGATAGTAGCCAGCATGTGAATTTGGATGGGTATGAATAATTAGATGCGGGCGATCGGCTGCCACTAAACGTTTCTCGTTCCAGCCAGTTGTGGCAATCATTAAGTCAAAGACTTTTACAATTGCAGTACCTATTGTGGTTACTGGGCGCACTATTCGACCATTTATATGGTCTGCGACTATGCGACCGTGACGATTAGCAATGTTTGCCAGCGGTACCAAAGTTGCTGTGCCATCTAGCGAATCAGTCTTTTCAGCCGCATCGCCAACTGCGTAAATATCAAGATCACTCGTGCGATTAAAGTCATCTACTTCAATGCCGTTGCGAGTTCCGACTTTAATTCCGGCAGCTTTAGCTAAGGAAATCTCTGGTCGCACACCAATTGCCAAAATAACTAGTTCGGCCGGCACTTCACTGCCATCACTAAGTGTTACGGAGTGAGTTCCAATTGCTGAAGCCGAGACGCCAAGTTGTAGATCAACGCCATGCGCGATCATCTCTTTTGCAACCAGTGTCGCCATTTCTGGATCAAGAGGTGCAAGTACTTGATCTGATGCTTCGATCACAGCGGTCTTAATACCTCGATGAATTAGATTCTCGGCTATTTCAACGCCAATAAATCCACCACCGATAACAACAGCAGTTGCTGGCTTCTGATCAACTCGAGCAACAATGCGCTCTACATCTTCAACTGTACGCAAAGTTAGCGCACGTTCAACACCAGGAATTGGCGGAACAATTGGTGATGCACCTGGACTAAGAATTAACTTGTCATAGCTAAGTTCATAAGTCTCACCAGATAGCAGGTTAGTGACTGCAACAGTTTTTTCGCTTCGTGAAATCGAAGTTACTTCAGATGAAACTCGTACATCTAATCGGAAACGAGCATGCAAGCTGGCTGGGGTCTGCAGCAGCAAGTCACGCTCCTCTTCAATAATTCCACCGACGTAATAAGGCAGGCCGCAGTTGGCATATGAAACATAACCGCTCTTTTCAACCACAATGATTTC
>CAZUWN010000074.1:0-4715 GCA_964624105.1 uncultured Candidatus Planktophila sp.
ATATTTGAGCAATTAACAAAGATCTTTGTTGGGGCTGCGCAAGATTCACACTCGCCAATAGTTTTAGCTTTTGAAGAAAAATCCATCGCCATGCGATCATCGAATACATAGAGCGAGCCATCCCAAAGACCGTCATCACCATACTTGTTTCCGTAACGAACGATTCCGCCCTTTACTTGGTAAACCTCTTCGAAGCCACGAGTTTTCATTACCGCAGAGAGAACTTCGCAACGAATGCCGCCGGTGCAATAAGTAACAATCGGCTTATCTTTTAAGTGGTCGTATTTACCACTTTCAATTTCGGCGACAAAGTCACGTGACGTTTCAACATCAGGGACGATGGCATTTCTAAACTTACCGATCTTGGCTTCAAATGCATTGCGACCATCAAAGAAAACTACGTCGTCACCACGTTCTGCTACTAACTCGTTAACTTGTTCAGGGCGTAAATGAATGCCTCCGCCAACTACGCCATTTTCATCAACTTTAATTTCATCTGGGTGGCCAAATGCGACTAGCTCTTTACGAACCTTTACTGACAATTTAGGAAATTCGGTGCCATCGCCGGCTGACCACTTGAAATCTACTTTGCGAAAACCGTCATACTTCTTAGTCTTCTTGACATAGGTGCGAAGTGCTTCAATTTCGCCACCTAAAGTGCCATTGATGCCGTGCTTAGAAATAATAATTCGACCGGTTAAACCGAGTGATTCACAAAGGGTGCGCTGCCATAATTTAACCGCGGCAGGGTCAGATATCGGCGTGAAGCCGTAATACAAAATGACCTTATGTAAATCCATGGCGCGATTGTATCTCGCCTACTTTGCCCTTAAGAAATCAGTAGATCTAGCGCCCAGGGCTGGCCATCAGCAGGCGGGTGGAGCTCGCACTCAAATAACTGCGCTGCCATGCGCTGCACCTCTGCCGGTGTTGCTGGGTCATTAGTTTGCATCAGTAAGTGCCTCGTTAATTCGCCCCGATATTTCTTAGACATATGGGTGATCACACTTCGCTCTGTGCCATTTATTTTAAAAACTCTTACCTCAACTGTGTTTTCAGGATTAATAGTCCAAACATTTTTATAGGTGGACGAGCGGCAATCAATAACTAGTTCACTAACAAATTTCGTAGAAACCGCTGCAATGGCATCACGCCATAACTTGCTATCAATCTTTATCTTGTATTGAAAAATCTGATCTAGCGGTTTAACTAGGCCGAAGAGCGCGGAGACTATTAAGACTCGTGAATTAGCGCGCTTCTTTTGTGTTGCCGAAAGTGAATTCCAGCCCAGACCTTGGTAGAGCACCCCGTTATAGATTTCAATAGCTGGTGAAGTTTTTGAAGAGTCGGAACCGGCTGTGGTTTGAGATCGAAGAGCTGATAGCTCAGCTGCGAATGTAAGTGAACTTAAATCAAATTTTTCAGGGCTAGTTGCTGCTTTCTTCTTCTCACTTGGCGGCAAGAGGATTAGCATTAGGCGATGCTATTAGAGAGGGCTCAGTAATCATGGCTGATGCACAAAATGTTCGAGCGGAGATTTTTGAAACCGGTAATGAACGAATAAAGGCTGCTCGCATAGTTATTGACGCACCTGCTGCCAAAATATTTGATCTCTTAGCAAATCCCAGCCGCCATAAAGAAATTGATGGCTCAAATACCATTCAAGGAAAGCTGAGTGGGCCAGAGCGACTCTCGCTAGGTGCCAAATTTGGTATGTCCATGCACTTAGGAATTGATTACAAAATTAGGAATACCGTTGTTGAATTCGAAGAGAATAAACTGATCGCTTGGCGTCACTTAGGTCGTTGGCGTTGGCGCTATGAGATTCGTGAAATAAGCCCAAATCAATGCGAAGTTACTGAAACTTTTGATGGCCGAGAATCAATATCGCAGACCTGGTTAAAGGCGCGTAAGGCTTATCCCTGGACTCAAATGGTCGTTGCCAAGACTTTGGTGCGCTTAAAAGAGGTCATGGAAGCACGCTAGATACTGTGGGAAGATAGCCTCATGAGTATGACTAATGAATCCTTAGGCGCTGTAATGGCCTCGGAAATCTCTGAGACCCCAAAGGTTTTCCGCCGTATCTTGAGCAACCTCGATGCCCTAGCGCCGATTAAAGATATTTTGACCGCAAATAAGATCTCTTCAATTTTGATTCTGGCGCGTGGCACCTCAGATAACGCCGCACATTTTCTAAAGTATTTAATTGAAACCAAACTTGGTCTGCCTTGCGGGCTTACCTCACCATCATCGGTAACAATTTATGATGCCAAGTTGCGCTACGAGGGTGTTCTGGTAGTTGCACTAAGCCAAAGTGGTCAGTCACCAGATCTAGTTGCTTTTGCTAATTCAGCTAAGCGCGCAGGTGCCAAATTAATTTCATTAACCAATGATGCTAATTCACCACTAGCAAAGGCCGCAGATCATCATTTAGATCTGCAAGCCGGAGCCGAGTTAGCTGTTGCAGCCACCAAGAGTTATTCAGCTCAACTTTTAACTTCATATTTGTTGGTGGCAACTTGGGCCAACTTAAAAATTGATGGCGATTTATTAGTTGCCCAAGCTGAAAAGCTAACTGGAAATGCTGCACTAGTCTCTGAAGCCGTTGCGGCTTGTAGCCGAGAGAATGAAACTGTGGTTCTTGGCCGCGGCTTTGCATATCCAAATGCTCGCGAGGCAGCACTTAAGATTCAAGAGACCTGCAAAGTTTCAGTGCAAGGACTATCAACAGCAGATTATTTACATGGTCCAATTTCAGCGCTAACTCCAGAAACTCAAGTTTTTATCTTGGCACCAGCACACCTGCCGCTTAATTCAATATCTGAAGCCACAACGCGCATACGGGCCATTACTGGCCGCATTATTTGGGTTGGCAATGGTGGTTCGCCCGAAGCCGGCGACATTGTTATTGCTGGCTCTGACTGCCGTGATGAAATGGAATCAACCATTGTTGATGCAATTTCGCTGCAGCGCTTCTCACTTGAATTCGCTAAGAAATCTGGCTTTGATCCAGATGCTCCGGTAGGCCTTTCAAAAGTTACGCTTACTCACTGATATTTGAGTTTTTCTAGATGAACCGCGATTACTTAGTTATCGTTCCCACTTATAACGAGATCACCAGCATCGGTATTTTATTGCCGCAGTTGCTCGAACTTAATTTAGATATTTTAGTAGTAGATGATGGCTCACCTGATGGCACGGCCGATGCTTGTCGCGCACTGGGTCTGGAAAGTGGCCGTATCGTTGTGGTGGAGCGAAAGAAGAAGTTGGGCTTAGGCAGTGCTTATAAAGCTGGTTTCAAATATGGCGAAGATCGTGGATATAAGTTTTTAATTGAGATGGATGCCGATGGCTCACACCAAGTAAGCGATCTTCTTACGCTGATGAGCGCCATGGAAACAAGTGGCTCAGATTTAATAATTGGATCGCGCTGGATTTCTGGTGGCGCAGTGCAAAACTGGGCCAGACGCCGGGAATGGTTATCAAGATCTGCCAATGTTTATGCCCGGTTATTACTAGGCGGCAAAGTAAAAGATATGACAGCTGGCTTTCGAATTTATCGCACCGCTAAGTTAATTCAAATTGATTTAGCATCAGTTAAAAGCGAGGGATATTGTTTTCAAATCGAGATGACTAAACGTATGTCCCAAATTGGTGGCGTTATTTTGGAAGTTCCTATTACTTTCGTTGAACGTAAATACGGTGTTAGCAAGATGTCTAAAAAGATCGTATTTGAAGCGATTTATCGCGTAACCGCTTGGGGTTTAAGCGCGAAATTCCGAAGAAAGCGCCCTTCATAGCCACTTGCGATTGGCCGTGATAAGTTCAGCGCACTTGATCCAGGCGGCCCAGTCATTCGTGGTCATGGCTGCCAATGAGCAAGTGGCGTTGCGTTTAGCGAAATCCGGTTTGATTCCGGTGCTGTCCCGCAACTGTAAAGATCGAAAGATCTAAGCCAGGTCGCCTGGCGTGACGCCGAAAGTGTTATCCAACCTCGGAGGAAGGTTGGGCCTTTACGCGGAATTTTTCGTTTAATTGCCCCCTTTCTCCCTCAAATCTCTTGAGGGAGTATTTTTATGTTTAAAAGGTTTACTCGACCGATTGCACTCTTGGTCACAGCGTTATTACTTGCTCCGCTTTCACCAGCAAGCGCAGCTACGACAGCTACTAAATATCCATTAACTATTTCATCTGGTGGATACTCAACTACGATTGCTAAAAAACCAACTCGCATTATTTCGCTTTCGCCAAGTGCGACTGAATCACTATTTGAAATCGGCGCCGGCAAACAAGTTTTGGCTGTTGACTCATATTCAAATTTTCCTAAGTCGGCACCGATTACTGATCTAAGTGCATTCGAGCCAAATGTTGAAGCAATCATTGCACTTAAGCCAGATCTGGTAGTCCTATCAGTTGATGCCATGAAATCTATGGTGGTCAAAGAAGCACTCGAAAAATTAAAGATCCCAGTATTGATGGAAAAAGCACCCGAGACCTTAGCCCAGGCATATAAAGAGATTGAAGTACTTGGCGAAGTCACTGATCACACATCAGAGGCCAAGAAAGTAACTTTCAAAATGGCGGCGCTAATTAAATCGATTATCAACCGAACCAAAAAAACCGTCAAGATAACTTTCTTCCATGAGCTCGATAACACGCTTTATTCAGTTACCTCCGATACTTTCATCGGCAAGGTTTATAAGGACTTTGGCCTG
>CAZUWN010000075.1:0-4646 GCA_964624105.1 uncultured Candidatus Planktophila sp.
AAGGAAATAACGCTGGGCTTGGGCGAAGGCGCAATTGATGTTGTTATTGGCACCCATCGAATCCTTTCTAACGATGTGATTTTCAAGGATTTAGGGCTAGTTATCGTCGATGAAGAGCAGCGCTTTGGCGTTGAACAGAAAGAATCACTTAAGAAATTGCGCACTACTGTCGATGTGCTCTCTATGTCAGCTACGCCAATTCCGCGCACGTTAGAAATGGCCGTAACTGGTATTCGCGAGATGTCCACGATTACTACCCCGCCAGAAGAGCGACATCCGATTCTTACTTATGTCGGTGCAAGTGAAGATGCCCAAATTGCTGCTGCCATACACCGCGAACTTTTACGAGATGGCCAGATTTTCTATATTCATAATCGCGTTGAATCAATTGATCGCACCGCATCTCGTTTACAAGAGCTAGTACCAGAAGCTCGCATTCGCGTAGCGCATGGGCAGATGAGTGAATCAATGTTAGAAGATGTAATTCTCGGATTCTGGAATCGTGATTTCGATGTTCTGGTTTGCACCACCATCGTGGAAAGTGGACTAGATATTGCAAATGCCAATACTTTAATTGTGGAACGTGCCGACATGTTTGGTTTATCGCAACTTCATCAATTGCGTGGTCGAGTAGGTCGTGGTCGCGAACGTGCTTATGCCTACTTCCTTTATCCAGCCGATCAACCACTTTCAGAAATTGCGATTGATCGCTTAAAAACAATTGCTTCAAATACAGATCTAGGCGCCGGAATGCGCGTTGCACTAAAGGATTTAGAAATTCGTGGCGCCGGCAACTTACTTGGTGGCGAACAATCAGGCCATATTGCCGATGTTGGCTTTGATCTTTATATGCGTATGGTTGGCGAAGCAGTGCAAGATTACAAAACTGGCTTTATTGAAACCGAAGAACCAAATCATGAATGCAAAATTGAAATTCCAATTAATGCGCACCTGCCCGAAGAATATGTACCAGGTGAGCGGCTGCGCCTTGATCTTTATCGCCGCTTAGCTGATGTGCAAAGTGATGCCGATGTAGATTCAATTGCAGCTGAATTAATTGATCGATTCGGCGAACTTCCAGAGACTGCGTTAGCGCTTCTTGGTGTGGCCAAACTCCGAGCTTTGGCTAAAGGTCAGAAACTGCGTGAAGTCGTGATTTCCGGCAAATTCCTGCGCTTATCGCCACTGACCTTGCCTGAATCACGCCAACTTCGCTTAGCCCGCGTTTATCCGGGCTCGATTTATAAGAGCGCAGCGAGCACGGTTTTGGTCGCCCTGCCCAAGGCTGCAGCCTGGAATCCGTCTGAAAGCACTCCAGTTATGGGGGATACTTCTACTCTGGCTTGGGTATCCGAAGCCGTAACCGAATTAGCGGCTAACCCGAAAGTGAGTAAATCTTGAAAAAATTCACCGCAGTCACAATCGCCTCTGTTGCAGCAATCGCACTTTTCTTAACTGGTTGCTCACAAGTTGGCGCGGCCGCAACAATCGGAAGCACCAAGATTACTCAAGCAACTGTGCAGACCAGCATTGATAACGTAATGGCTGAGCGCACTGGTGTAGATACCACCCAAATGCAATTAGAAACTGGCGAAGAGCTAAACCGTAGCCAACTTCGTTTCCACTTATTTGCTGGTCTCTTAAAGGCTGCTGCTACATCTGTGAAAGTTACTGTTACTAAGGCTGAGATCGACACTCGCCGCGAAGTAATCATTCAGCAAGTCGGCGGCGTAGCTAATTTGCCACAAGCTCTTGTTGGCGCCGGCATCGCATCAACTGACTTTGATACTTATTTAGAAGCAGTATTGAATTCCGAAAAAATTCAACAAACCTTCGTAGCAGCTGGCGTTCCTGAAGCAGATATTCCAACCAAGATGCAGGAACTAGTTGTGGCAACTGGCAAGACCAACAAAGTCACTGTTAACCCACGTTATGGTGTCTGGAATCCAGAAACAGCTGAAGTTACTGCCGCAGTAAGCGACGCAGTTTCACCTTCAACTGCAAAATAATCAGCTGAAGTAAATGTCAGAACTTCTGCGCCTTGCGGAGGTAATGAACAAATTACGTTCGCCTGGCGGATGTCCTTGGGACGCCGAACAGACGCACGAATCTCTAATCAAATATCTTCTTGAAGAGTCGTACGAATTTATTGATGCAGTTGAAACTAATGACCGCGCTGGCTTACAAGAAGAACTTGGCGATCTACTGCTGCAGGTTTATTTCCACGCTCGCATCGCGCAAGATGATCCGCAGAACCCATTTACGATCGAAGATGTAGCCCGCGGTATCGCAGATAAATTGATCAACCGGCACCCACATGTATTTGGTGATGTCCAGGTATCTGGCGTTGCTGAAGTGATTTCTAATTGGGAGGAAATAAAAGCTGCCGAAAAAGGACGCACCTCGGCCATTGATGGCGTTGCTCTCTCGCAACCTTCGCTTCCCTTGATTTCAAAGCTATTACATCGCGCCGAGAAATATGGAGTTTCCTTAGATCTGCCAACAGCGCAGGTTAACGATGCCGAAATGGCGGTTGAACAAATACTTGCGATCGCGGCATGGGCCAGCGCCAATGAAATCGATCTCGATTCTTTGCTACGCCAGCGGGCACGCGCTCTAATGGCGCAGATCCAAAGCAATGAAGCGCGGTAGACTGCTCACCTGAGTTCAGCGCTGATCTCTTATTTAAAAGAATTTAACTAGTAATAGGAGGCCATCATGGCAATTATCGAAGCGCTCGGCGCCCGCGAAATTTTAGATTCGCGTGGAAACCCAACTGTTGAAGTTGAAATTCAATTAGAAGATGGCACTCAAGCACGTGCTGCTGTTCCAAGTGGTGCATCAACTGGAGCCTTCGAAGCTGCTGAACTCCGTGACGGTGGCACTCGCTACCTTGGTAAAGGTGTTGAAAAAGCTGTTGCATTTGTTAATGATGAAATCGGGCCAAACATTATTGGTTTCGATGCCCAAGATCAACGCATTATTGATAGCGCCATGATTTCACTTGATGGCACTGCAAATAAATCACGTTTAGGTGCAAATGCGATTCTGGGTGTTTCGCTCGCTGTTGCTAAAGCATCTGCTGAAAGCGCAGACCTTTCACTATTCCGTTACCTCGGCGGCCCAAATGCGCACTTGCTACCAGTGCCAATGATGAACATTCTTAACGGTGGCGCACATGCTGACACCAACGTTGATATTCAAGAATTCATGGTTGCGCCAATTGGTGCACCAACTTTCCGCGAATCACTTCGATGGGGCGCTGAGATTTATCACGCACTTAAATCAGTTCTGAAGCAACGCGGTTTAGCAACAAGCGTTGGCGACGAAGGTGGCTTTGCACCAAACCTTGATAGCAACCGCGCTGCCCTTGATCTAATTCTTGAGGCAATCACCAAGGCCGGCTTTAAGCCAGGTACCGATATCGCACTTGCCATGGATGTTGCAGCAACTGAATTCCACGAGAATGGTCAATATAAGTTCGAAGGATCACTTCGCTCATCAGGTGAAATGATCGCTTATTACACCGATCTCGTTAACTCATACCCAATCGTTTCCATCGAAGATCCCCTAAATGAAGAAGATTGGGCTGGTTGGGCCGAGATGACCAGCGTGCTTGGTTCACGTATTCAAATCGTGGGAGATGACCTATTTGTTACTAACCCTGAGCGTCTAGCAAAGGGCATTGCAACTAATACTGCAAATGCGCTGCTAGTTAAGGTAAATCAAATCGGAACGCTAACTGAAACTCTTGATGCAGTTTCAATGGCACAACATGCAAACTATCGCAGCATGTTGTCACACCGTTCAGGTGAAACCGAAGACACCACTATTGCTGATTTAGCAGTTGCAACAAACTGCGGTCAGATCAAGACTGGTGCACCAGCTCGTACTGAACGCGTAGCAAAGTACAACCAATTGCTACGTATCGAAGAAGAACTTGCAAGTGGTGCTAAGTACGCAGGCCGTGGTGCATTCCCACGCTTTAAGGCATAAGCGAACTTAACTCATGGCCCGTCGTCGTTTAAACTTTAATCGTCGACGCAATACCAATAGTCGCGCACTGGTGTTGGGCTTCTTTCTTTTCTTTCTAGCCCTCACCATCGCACCACCAGTGCAACATTATTTTTCACAACGTGCTGAAATAAGTGCTGTTAGTGCACAGATCAAAGCTGGCGATGCTGCAGTGGCTGAAGCTCGCAAAGAGCTCGAACTGTGGCGCGATCCGGAATATGTAAAGTCACAAGCTCGTGCTCGTCTGCACTTTGTTCTACCGGGCGAGCGTCAATACATAGTCACTGATGCAACTACCGAAGCCGAAGAAAACAAAACTGATGTCGCCAATAACATTCCAGTTGGTTTGCCTTGGTATAACCGCCTAATTGCATCGATTACTGAAACCGGCTCTAATTAATGTCCGAACGCGAAGTATCGCAAGACGATTTAGATTGCATTGAAGCCCAACTAGGCCGCACTCCACGCGATGTTCATGCCATTGGTTATCGCTGTCCATGCGGAAAACCAGCTGTAGTTGAAACCCCACCCCGCCTTGGTGATGGCACCCCATTTCCAACTTACTTTTATGCTACTTGCCCACGTTTAACTGGTGCGATTTCTACCCTGGAATCAACTGGCTTAATGGGCGA
>CAZUWN010000076.1:0-4586 GCA_964624105.1 uncultured Candidatus Planktophila sp.
CTACGGAGCACTTGTTGCCTCTGATGCCTTTGGGGCTGTCGTTACCTTTTCCGGAAATGTTCGAAACATTGACCAAGATAAAGAAGTTATTTCGCTGACATATGAAATCCATCCTTCGGCGCAAGAAGTTTTACTTACAATCGTTACTGAAGTTGCAGACAAATATGACCTAGGAAATGTTGCAGTGGTTCATCGCTATGGCGCTATCGAAATAGGGGAGAGCGCTTTTGTAGTTGCAGTCTCGGCCGTTCACCGCGGGCCGGCTTTTCTTGCATGTTCTGAGCTTGTTGATCAAGTTAAAGCACGATTGCCCATTTGGAAATATCAAGTCTTCGCCGATGGCAGTGACCAGTGGGTCAATTGCGCATGACTACTCTTACCGATTCATTTGGGCGCAGGCATAAGGACCTTCGAGTTTCGCTGACTGACAGGTGTTCACTGCGTTGCGTTTACTGTATGCCGCAAGATTTTTCCGAGTGGCAAAAGTCAGATCATCTTCTTGATTCCAATGAGTTGATGAGCGTTATTGGCGCCGCAGTATCCATTGGGATTGAGGAGGTTCGCCTAACAGGGGGAGAACCGCTGTTGCGCGCCGATATTGTAGATATTGTTTCAAGGATTTCTACTCTTCCAAATGCACCGAAACTTTCATTAACTACAAATGGATTGCGTCTTGTGGAACTTGCTAAACCACTTAAAGACGCGGGATTAGGTCGCATCAATGTAAGCCTTGATACTTTAGATCGGGATACCTTCATTAAACTCACACATAGAGACCGCATTGATGATGTATTTGCTGGACTCGAATCTGCACGCGATGCTGGACTGCAACCAATCAAAATTAATGCTGTGCTACTTCGCGGGATAAATGATCAAGAAGCGCCTGCGCTATTGAAATGGGCGATGAACGAAGGATTTTCTCTGCGCTTCATTGAACAGATGCCATTGGATGCAGGCGGTATTTGGGATCGAACAACGATGGTTACGGCACAAGAAATTCTGACTTCATTGTCAGTGCATTTTGAATTATTTCCCGTGCCAGACCGTGGTTCTTCGCCAGCAGAAGAATTTTATATTAATGGCACGTCAGAAACAGTTGGAATTATCGCCAGTGTCACTCAACCTTTTTGCGGTGCTTGTGATCGCCTGCGTTTAACCTCTGATGGTCAACTTCGCTCATGTCTTTTTTCTTTGGAAGAGATGGACTTACGTAAAGTTTTGCGCGACCCTAATCTTTCAAGCCAAGAGATTGCTCAAGAAATATCTGAGCGTTTTTATAAAACAATTGCAGGAAAGCTTTCAGGGCACGGAATTAACGATCCGAGTTTCATTCAACCACGACGGCCGATGTCAGCTATCGGCGGATAAAATTAACCACCAGCAAATTTAGGTAGTACATCAATTTGGCTTCCCTCTTTGATGATCAAACCAAGATCATGATTTGCTACTCCATCAACCAAGAAAGAACATTGAGGGATAACACGCCCGAGTTCTGGATAATTCGCGATGCAAGTAGTAAGAATCTCCTGGAGCGTGGCCGAGTTCAAGTTGATCTGGTCAGTTTTTGCAGCCGCCCGTGCAGCGGCGAAGAAGCGAACTTCTACGGTTTCCATAAAGGAATTATCTCTGCCTAAGATAGGATTTAGCAATGCGAAGGTTACTGTTAGCCATAGTTTCCATTAAGGACTTTGCCTTGTCTAAAACTCCTCACCAATCAGATTCGCAACCACTTTTCGATTATTTGAAATAAGGAGGCGGATACACATGGCAAACCCAACTATTTACATCAACCCAGTAAGCGGTTCTATTAAAATTCTCGGAGCTGTAGATTTTGTAGATGCTGAGGGTAATATTTTAGAAACTAAAGAAAATGTGAAATTTTGTGGCTGCTCATTGAGCAAAGACAAACCGTGGTGTGATGGCAGCCATAAGGCAATTACCGGGCAGAATAGAAGTACCAACTCTTAACTAAATGAAGATACTTCAACAAACTTCTCTCCATTTTTGAATGGGGGAAAGCAGAGAGATGGAATTTTTGATTAATCTCGCTGGCTTGTGAGGGCCGCAAACCCACCGATTCTGTGATTAAGAGTTAGCAGGAGCAATCTCTGGAAACCAAGAAAGCGCTTCGTCGCGGAACTTGCCCTCGGCTTCTAGTTGGCAGAAAATGCCAGTAGTGCCGAGGGTTACGCGGTGGATTAATACATATTCAGCTGGCAGATTTAATTGGAAACCGATCTTGGCAGTTGGGTTTCGCGGGTCACCAACACGGGCGCTTTGATCGCGGAGCCACTCGCGGGAGTACTTAAATACTTCAGTTCTAAGCGGTTCAACTAGTGGCACTAGATATTCCAAGACCAGATTTGGGTCAACCTCGACATCGGCCATGATGAAGCCATCTTTTTTGAAACCTTCATAGAGCGCAATCGCATCATCATCGAGTGCGTGCTTGAGCAAATTCTTCATTGGCTCTGGGAAACCATCAGGCAAACGGTTGCAAGCGCCGAAGTCGAGCACGCCTAAGCGGCCATCTTCTAGCAAACGGAAGTTGCCGGGGTGTGGATCAGCGTGAAGTAAGCCGGCGCGATCAGGGGAGGTGAAGTGGAAACGAGCCAACTTCATGCCGGCGTTGTTGCGTTGCTCTTGGGTACCACTGGCAATGATCTTTGAGAGCGGGGTGCCCTCTAGCCATTCGCTAACTAATACGCGATCAGATGCCATTACAACTTTTGGAATCGCAATATCTGGATCGTTTTCGTAAACTTCAGAATATTTTTGTTGTGCTTCGGCTTCGTATCGGTAATCAACTTCTTCAATGATGCGCGCACGAAGTTCTTCGAGCAACGGTTTCATATCTAAACCGGGCATTACTAATTGGAAAATTTTGGCAAAACGTTGAATCTGATTTAGATCTGAGATCAAAGCTTCAGCAGCACCGGGATATTGAATCTTTACCGCAACAGCTCGACCATCTTTCCAAATTGCTTTATGAACTTGGCCGATTGAAGCTGAAGCAGTTGGTTGATCTTCGAAGTTAGCGAAGTTATCGCGCCAATCTTCACCTAACTCTTTTGCTAAAACTTTATGAACCACGCGAGTTGGCAGTGGCGGTGCTGATTCTTGTAACTTAGTAAGTGTCTCGCGATAAGGCTTAGCAATTTCTTCAGGAAGAGCAGCTTCAAAAACTGAAAGCGCTTGGCCGAATTTCATCGCGCCACCTTTTAGTTCACCTAAAACTTTAAAAACTTGCTCAGCAGTTTTCTCTTGAATCTCGCTAAAGACCATGCTGCCGGATTGACCAACAAGTTGGCGACCGAAACCGAGTGCGCTGCGACCGGCAATACCGACAGGAATAGAGATCATCTTGGCGGTGCGCGCCGTTGTTGATTTAGGGATCTCGGTTTCGAAGTTGCTCACTGGCTAATTCTGGCTAGGAAATGAGAACCGCGCACATTGAAATTACCAGGAACACCCGCAGGCAGGGTTGATTGCGTAGGCGATGTGTTGGGGATTACATGGGCGGGCAGTATCGAGCAAGATTTGGGTACCAATTAATTCACTGACGCCAGTATCTAGGTAATTAAGAATGCACTGGGCAATAAGGCCGGCAAATTGTGTGGTGGCTGCAATATTTAATTGTTGAACTGAGGCAAATAATCGAGCTTGATTGATTTGATTTAGTAGTGGTGATTGTTCTATTTGGTCTAATTCAATACATCTATTACACGGGCTCTTGCCAGGAATAACCAACGGGCCAACTCTCAGAGTTGTTGCATCAAGTGCGCTAATAAAAAGATGCGGCAAGTTAGAACTCAGCAAAGTATTGATTTTGGCTGGGTCTGGCGCACCAAAGATAATTGTTAAAAAACTTGTCGTAGTTGGATTTTTCGAAATTGGAAAGAGCGCAAAGTCGCGCGCAATTTCCGAAATTCGATTTACTAAGTTCGTGCCCAGATCGGTGATTGCGAAAACCCCGGTACCGAGATCACTCGCTTCGATATCTCGTTGAACATTACTTAAGGCAAGTGTGGTTTGTGAGACGCCCGATGCCAGCAAGATAGTTAAGAGCGAGATTGCTAAACGATCATCACCGCAAATATCAATAGCGACCTTTTGGCGATCGCTAAGTGTTGTTACGCCGGCATCAATAATTCCGGTTTGCCAAGTTATCTGACCAAGTTCGGGTGCAATCCGTTTTTGTAATTGTTGATAGGCAGCATCTTGACTCTGATCTTGCGAATGAGTTTTGCGATTAGTTTTTTCAGAATGAAAACGATCAGCTAAGACGATTGGCTTTGCGACTTGGTCAATCAGATTGGCGGCGACTAACTCATCGCAGATTTTGTTCACGACTTCAAAGGGCGCTCCAGTTCGAATGCTGATTTCAAAACAAGTTAGTGAGCCAGTGAAGTTGGCCAAGATGGCAGCAGCGCCTGGATGACTGATTTGAATTCCGGCGCTGGCATGGCCAATGAAATGTGCTTGCGGTTTGGTGCCGCTAATTGCGGTCACGATTGCTCCAGTTTTTAGCCGAGGCTTGATTTCAGAGATTTCAATTGTTGGATTAGTTGTCATGGGCGCAGGGT
>CAZUWN010000077.1:0-4576 GCA_964624105.1 uncultured Candidatus Planktophila sp.
TAATTAGCAATAAAACATTGCTTAAGCAGATCTTGCGCTTCAGCTGTTGCTACAAATAGCAGTTCGTCGCCTGCGGTAAATACTTCGTGTGGCTTAGGTGTTACAACTCGGCCATCACGAACGATTGCAGCAAGGGCTGAATTCTCGGGCAAAGTAATTTCTTCGACAGTTAGACCTAAGCAAGATGAGTTATCAGGAAGCGTTAATTCAACTAAGTTAGCTTGACCTTGTCGGAACGAGAATAAGCGAACTACATCGCCAACGCTTACGGCTTCTTCAACGAGTGCTGAAATAATTCTTGGCGTGGACACGGCAACATCTACGCCCCAAGAAGAATCAAACATCCATTCATTTTTTGGGTGATTAATTCGCGCAACCACACGAGGCACGCCATATTCAGCCTTACCTAAGAGCGATGCCACTAAATTAACTTTGTCATCACCAGTTGCTGCCACTAGCACCTGACAGGTATCAAGCTTTGCTTTATCAAGTGAAGTAATTTCGCAGGCATCGGCTAATAGCCACTCAGCATCTGGAACGCTATCCATCTTTAGTGATTTTGGATCACGATCGATTAGAAGAACTTGATGGCCATTATCTAGAAGTTCGCGCGCAATAGCGCGACCTACATTGCCGGCTCCGGCGATTGCAATTCTCACGTTATGACTCCTCGGGGGATTTAGCCATGGCTGCTTCTACTTCGGCAATCTTGCCTTCTTCAACAATTACATGAACTAAGTCGCCCTCTTGCAAAACTGTGTGCTCATCTGGAATTAAGCCTTCGCCTAGACGAGTAATGAAGGCAACTCGAGCTGAAGTTACATTCTCAATGCGCAAGACCGGAGAGCCATACCAATCAGCGGCTGGATGTACTTCGCTCAAACTGATTGTGCCCGTGGCATCGCGCCATTCCGAACGAGTTCCTTCCGGCATTAAGCGGCGAGAGATTTGATCTGTTGCCCAAAGTACGGTGGCAACTGTGGGAATTCCAAGGCGTTGGTAAATTTCAGCGCGGCCGGAATCATAAATTCGAGCAACCACATTTGAAACTCCAAAAACTTCGCGAGCAACTCGGGCTGCAATAATGTTTGAGTTATCGCCATTACTTACCGCGGCGAAGGCGGAAGCGGTTTCAATTCCAGCTTCGACCAAGGTGTCGCGATCAAAGCCAACGCCGGTGACGGTGCGACCCTTAAAGTCAGGGCCAAGTCTGCGGAATGCTTCGCGAGATTGATCAATTATGGCAACGGAATGGCCAGCGGCCTCAAGTTCGGCTGCTAAGGAAGATCCGACTCGACCGCAACCCATGATTACTACATGCACAAGGATCAACCTACCACCCTTAGGCTTACCAATTATGGAAACTGAGCGCACCGAAGCAAAAAAGAGGGCGTTTAGAGTGGGTGAAAAGTTCACTACCACGATTGAAAAAGTGGCCCACGGCGGCCATTTCATTGCCCGGCATGAAGGTGCGGTTTTCTTTATCCGCCATGGAATTCCTGGTGAAACGGTAATTGTTGAAGTTACTAGCACGGGCAAATCATTTAACCGCGGCGATGTCGTTGAAGTAATTGAACCTTCGGCGGATCGGGTTAAAGCCCCTTGTAGTTATGCCCATCGTTTGGGCTGTGGGGGCTGCGATTTCCAACATATTTCGATTTCTCGCCAGCGCGACTTAAAGAGTGACGTGATCACTGAGCAATTCGCCCGCATTGCAAAAATGGATTTAAATGTTGTGGTCGAAGAAGTAGCGGAACCACTTCATTGGCGCACTCGAGCAATTTTAAATATTGATGGTTCTGGCAAATCTGGCTTCTTCGGATCACGCAGCCACAATTCAATTCAAATCGATAACTGCCTAACATGTGTACCAGAATTAAAATTGGCCGAGATAACCACGCGCACCTGGCAGCCCAATACCAAATTGGAAATTAGCGCAAATAATGCAGGTGATCGCATCATCGCAAATGCGGCAGTCATTGAAGGACCGAAAGAACTGGTCGAAGTTGTCGGCGCAAATACTTTCCAAGTAAGTCATTCTTCGTTCTGGCAGAGCCACAAGTTAGCCCCTGCTGTATTAACTGAAGCTGTAATGCAATTTGCCGAATTACAAAGTGGCGATCAAGTGTTAGATCTTTATGGGGGAGTCGGGCTATTTACGGCAGCCGCGCTGTCAGCCGTTGGCGCAACCGGTCGAGTTGATTTAGTTGAAGCAAGTTCAAGTGCAGTTGGTGATGCGAAGATTAATTTTGAAAATGTGCCAAATGTGAATATCTATCTGGGTGACGTCGCAAAAATAATGCCGCGAATTGGTTCAGCCGATGTAGTAATTCTTGACCCACCTCGCGAAGGTGCTGGGCAATTGGTTTTGCAGCAGATATCTGCGTTAAACCCGCAGCGAATTGTTTATGTGGCTTGTGACCCAGCGGCCCTTGCTCGCGATTGTGCTTTTGCTAACGATCTTGGTTGGCAACTAACTAATGTGCGCGCATTTGATTTATTTCCGATGACTCACCACATCGAGATGGTTGCGTTGTTTACCCGCTCTGCGATAGATTAGGAAAGTATCTCGACATCAAGATACTTTTTAGGAGGCGCAAGTGAGCAAGAATTCCTTCCAGGCCCAGACTTCACTCGAGGTTGCTGGCCAGAGCTATCAGATCTTCGATATTACGAAGTTACCTGAAGCAGCAACGCTGCCATTTAGCTTGAAGGTATTACTTGAAAACTTATTGCGCACCGAAGATGGCGCAAATATCACCGCCGAACAGATCAAGTCACTCGCTAACTGGGATCCAGCAGTTGAGCCAGATACCGAAATTCAATTTACGCCAGCTCGCGTTGTAATGCAGGACTTTACTGGCGTTCCTTGCATCGTGGACTTAGCAACAATGCGCGAAGCAATTGTTGAATTAGGGGGAGACCCAGCCAAGGTAAATCCACTTGCACCTGCTGAGTTAGTAATTGACCACTCGGTAATTGCTGATTTATTTGGAACTAAAGATTCCTTTACCCAAAATACCGATATTGAATATCAGCGCAACCAAGAGCGTTACCGTTTCTTGCGTTGGGGGCAAGGCGCATTTGATGAATTTAAAGTTGTGCCACCTGGCACCGGAATTGTGCACCAAGTAAATATTGAATTCTTAGCTCGCGTAGTAATGACTCGTAAAGTCGATGGCGTATTACGCGCTTATCCAGATACTGTTGTTGGTACCGATTCACACACCACCATGGTTAATGGATTAGGTGTACTTGGTTGGGGCGTTGGCGGAATCGAAGCCGAAGCAGCACTACTTGGTCAGCCAGTTTCAATGTTAATTCCACGTGTAGTTGGATTTAAGTTAAATGGTTCACTACCTGTTGGCACAACAGCTACCGACTTAGCGCTAACAATTACTGAGATCCTGCGCAAGCACGGGGTAGTAGGTAAGTTTGTTGAGTTCTATGGTCCTGGCGTCGTCGCGGTACCAATGGCTAACCGCGCAACTATCGGCAACATGAGTCCCGAATATGGTTCAACAGTTGCGATCTTCCCAATCGATGATGAAACTTTGAAGTACTTGCGCCTTACTGGTCGCAGCGATGATCAGATTGCTTTGGTAGAAAGTTATGCCAAGAAACAAGGTCTATGGCATGACCCATCAGCAGCACCTCGCTTCTCAGAACATATCGAATTAGATCTATCAACGATCGTGCCTTCGATTGCTGGCCCTAAGCGCCCACAAGATCGCATTGCGCTAAGTGACTCAAAGGCAGCCCTTGCTAAGTCATTACCTGGTTATTTAAGCGATAAGACAAGTGCGAACCCGATTGCAATCAAGGTTGGCGCAACCGATACCACGATTACAAACGGTGATGTCGTTATCGCTTCGATTACTTCTTGTACTAACACTTCAAATCCATCAGTAATGATTGGTGCTGCTTTGCTTGCCAAGAAGGCAGTTGAAAAGGGTCTGAAGTCAAAGCCATGGGTTAAGACCACTTTAGCTCCGGGCTCAAAGGTAGTAACTGATTACTATGACAAAGCTGGTCTGACTAAATATATGGAAGATCTTGGTTTTAACTTAGTTGGTTATGGTTGCGTTACTTGTATTGGTAACTCTGGTCCATTGCCAGTTGAAGTTAGCAAAGCAGTTAACGAGCATGATCTAGCTGTTACTGCAGTGCTTTCTGGTAACCGTAACTTCGAAGGTCGTATTAGCCCTGATGTGAAGATGAACTACCTAGCTTCGCCTCCACTCGTAGTTGCTTACGCAATTGCCGGCACTATGAATCATGATTTCGAGAAGGATTCACTAGGCAAAGACCAAGCGGGTAACGATGTTTACCTGCGCGATATTTGGCCATCACAAGAAGAAATCGCATCCGTTGTCGAAGCTTCTATTTCTTCTGAGATGTTCAAGAAAGATTACGCCAGCGTCTTCGAAGGTGATCATCGCTGGAAGTCACTAGCTACTCCAACTGGAAATACTTTCGAGTGGGATCTTAATTCAACTTATGTGCGCAAGGCGCCATATTTCGATGGCATGCCTGCGCAACCAAAGCCAGTAACTAATATTTCAGGTGCTCGCGT
>CAZUWN010000078.1:0-4547 GCA_964624105.1 uncultured Candidatus Planktophila sp.
GATGGCACTTTGGTGCCGGTAGCAGGGGCGAGTGGATGACGCTCGGGAATCACAGATCCTTCAGGCGGTGTGGTGCTGGCAACGCGACTCATGTCATAAGGCTACTTTATTTATTTCACGATAGCGTGGTCTTATGAGATTTAGAGAAGTGATTCGCGCGCCATTTTGGCTCATTGCCTTTATCTACTTTCTCTTTATATCGCTAGTCGTTGCTGTGTGGGCCGCTATCGGCAATCAACCTGCTTTCATAACTTGGGTAGTCAGCACAGTTCTAATTGTGATGATTGCTTTAAAAACCACGCTAGTAATTGAAGTTGCTGAAAATGAATTGAGAGCAGGCCCTGCGCACATTGAACTTAAATACATAGGCCAGGCAACGGCACTTGATAGCAAGGAAATGGGCCGACTTCGCACTCGCGATGCCGACCCAGCTTCTTTTCTAATCTTTAGATTCTGGCGATCAACCGGCGTGAAAGTTGAAATTAACGATCCCCGCGATCAAACACCGTATTGGTTAATTACTTCAAAGCGAAATAAAGAACTTGCCGAAATTCTTAACGGCTAAGAGTTAAGAACATTCCTTACAAACCGCAGTAGCGCCTTCGCCTTTTGCTAATTGAGTACTGTGATGTACCAAGAAACAACGAGAGCAAGTGAATTCATCAACTTGCTTAGGAACTACGCGAACAGAAAGTTCTTCACCAGATAAATCAGCACCTGGTAGCTCGAGGCTCTCAGCAGCTTCTGCTTCATCGACATCAATCTGACCGGATTGAGCATCGACGCGTTGCGCCTTTAACTCCTCAAGCGATTCTTCATGTAACTCTTCATCGGTTTTTCTGGGGGTGTCATAATCGGTTGCCATTGCTCTCACCTTCTTTCCAAACTAAGTCGAAGCCAAATTACTGGCAAACGCTGCTGGAAATACCCAGCGGGCGCATAGTGGCGCATTACTGCCTGGTTTAACTAATTGAACCCTCGGCGTGTCGCAAATATTCCCGTCACATGAGTGCTGTCTGAGTAGTTACCGAACGATTTCTTCGATCTCCTTGGCTAATCCCCCATCAACGCGTGCGTGTAGTGAGGTTCCTTCAGGCAAATACTCTTCACGCAAAATTTCCCCGCGTTCATGAATCGCGCTAACCAGATCGCCACGGTCATAAGGGATCACAGTGTTAATTTCAATTTTCGGTCTCGGTAGCGAAGATTCAATCGCGTGAATTAAGCCTTCAATTCCAAAACCAGTACGAACTGAGAAAGCGTAGCTATTTGGTTCAGTACGCAGAATCTGCATGATCATCTCGGGGTCAGCGATATCGACTTTATTAATCGCAATAATCTCTGGAATCTCAGCGCCGCCTATTTCGGTGATTACTTCACGCACTGCCCGAATTTGTTCAAACGGATCTGAGTGTGAACCATCAACAACATGGACAATTAAATCGGCTTCAGAAACTTCCTCTAGCGTTGATTTAAACGCATCGATTAATTGATGTGGCAAGTGGCGAACGAATCCAACTGTATCTGACAAGGTATAGATACGGCCATCTTCGGTATGAGATTGGCGAACCGTTGGATCAAGAGTTGCAAAGAGGGCATTCTCAACTAAGACGCCAGCATTAGTTAATTTATTTAACAACGAAGACTTACCAGCGTTGGTATAGCCAGCGATTGCAACAGATGGAATGTTATTGCGACGGCGCTCTTGTCGTTTGGTATCACGCGAAACTTTCATCTCGGCGATCTCACGACGAAGCTTTGCCATCTTGTCACGAATACGGCGCCGATCAGTTTCAATTTTAGTTTCACCCGGACCACGGCCACCGATACCAGCACCACCTGCGGCGCGACCACCTACTTGGCGCGAGAGTGATTCACCCCAACCACGCAAGCGAGGCAAAAGATAAGAAATCTGCGCCAGCTCTACTTGTGCTTTACCCTCTTTGCTTTTGGCATGTTGGGCGAAAATATCAAGAATCAAAGCAGTGCGATCAATGACCTTTACTTTTACTTTCTCTTCTAATTGTCGAAGTTGGGAAGGTGAGAGTTCGCCATCGCAAATTACGGTATCTGCCCCAGTTGCAACAACTACTTGTCGCAGTTCAACGACTTTTCCGGAACCGATATAGGTGGCCGGATCTGGTTTGTCGCGGCGTTGAATCAAACCTTCCATTACTTCAGAGCCCGCAGTCTCAGCAAGTGCTTTTAATTCAGCGAGGGAATTCTCAGCCATCGTCGAATTACCTTCAGTCCATACGCCTACTAAGACAACTTTTTCAAGCTGCAACTCACGATACTCAGCTTCAGAAATATCTTGTAGCTGGGTTGAAAAACCTTTAACGCGGCGAAGCGCGTTACGTTCAACTAAATCAGGCTGAATACTTTCGGCGTAATCATCGCTATCAGCAGCATCGAACTCAGCAGCAACTCTTGCACTTTCGGCTAGTAGTGCTTCAAAATCATCGATGTTGTCTGGTTGATCACTCACAATTAAACAATAGAGCAATAAGGACTAAACTGCCTATTATGCGGGTTATTAATCAAGAACAGTTAAAAGCAATTCTTTCTAACTACACCAATAACCCACGAATTATTGCCTCCGGCAACTTTGCTGCACCGAAAGTCCTGCTAGCTGCTGCAGATGAAGTGATCCCGGAATTTAGATTACATATGTTAAATGCTCACGATGGAATTCCTGATCGTGAGGGCATTGCTTACGAAACTGCCTTCGTAGGTCCTGCTATGCGCAGGCATCCTCGGCTCAATTATTTCCCAGCTCGTCTTAGTATGTTGCCAGTAATCATCAGAGAACATTTGCGTCCGGATATCGTCTTTTTGCACACTTCTGCCCCTCGATTCGACACAGTTAGTTTGGGTATCGAAGTAAATGTCTTGCCAATGGCAATTGAAACGGCACAAGCGCATGGTGGCTTAGTAATTGCACAAGCAAACAAGCAGATGCCTTATACCTATGGTGATGCGCAGATCTATGAGAGCGAAATTGATTACCTGGTTGAAGTTGATGAACCACTTTTACATAAGGAGCAGATTCCAATTTCCGATACTGCACAAGAGATTGGTAATCGAATCGCTGCACTAATTAGTGATAACTCAACTCTACAACTAGGTATCGGCGCAGTGCCCGATGCCGTTCTCTCCTGCCTAAAAGATCGCAGCGGAATGCGGATCTGGACTGAAATGTTTAGTGATGGGGTTCTTGATCTTTATAAAACTGGAGTACTAGATAAAGAAGTATTACTAACTGCATCGTTTCTCTTTGGAAGTCCAGAGCTTTATGAGTGGGTGAACTTAAATAAGTTGGTTCGCATGCGTCGAACTGAACGCACAAATGATCCAAGTCAGATAGCTCGGCAAGCTCGAATGACGAGTATTAATGCCGCGCTAGAAATTGACCTTTTCGATCAGGCAAATGCCAGCCATGTACGTGGCGAGATCTATTCTGGGTTTGGCGGGTCGACTGACTTTATCGTGGGCGCGCTGCACTCTCGCGGGGGCGCATCTTTTATGGCACTTCCGTCATGGCATCCGAAAGCAAATGTTTCAACAATTGTTCCCAATATCGGCTCAAACATAACTAGTTTTCAGCATTCATACGTGGTTACTGAACAAGGTGTTGCTACCTGCTTTGGCAAATCACAGAGTGAACAAGCTAATAATTTGGTAGAGCAGGCGGCTCACCCAAATGCGAAAGAAGCTCTGCGCGATAGTGCGCGAAAGTTAAATCTTTTAAAGTAAATACTTACTAATGTCATGATCGGCAATTAATACTGCTGGCCCAATCAGAGTTGCATTGTTATGCCCATCGATATCTACTTCTAACCGACCGCCAGGTGGGTTAACAATCCATCTAGCAGGTAGCTTCGCTTTGGTATGAAGTGTTGCAGCGAGTGCAACCGCGCATACGCCAGTGCCGCAAGATCTAGTTTCACGGCTTCCGCGTTCAAAAACGCGCATCTTTACTTCGCGCTCACCGGTTATCTCAACAAATTCAACATTTACGCCTTCAGGGTAGGCATCCTTAGGGCGAACAACTGGTGCATCAGCAAGCTCGCCGACTTCGGCTAGATCTTCGACGAAAACTACTGCGTGCGGATTTCCAACACTGATGTGATAACCGTTCCAAACTTTGCCATTAGTGGCCGCGGAAATTTCTTCATCTTCATCGGTAACTTGCCCCATATTTACCGAGATATCACCAGTGGCTGGTACCCGCAGATGCTTAACACCATCACGAGTATCAATTGCAAAAATACCTTCGGGTTGATGACCACGTTCAACTAAGTACTTAGCAGTTACACGAATGCCATTGCCACACATCTCAGCGAGTGAGCCATCAGCATTTCGGTAATCCATAAACCAACGCTCGTTCTTCTTGCCGATTCGAATAAGACCATCGGCACCGATTCCGGTTTCACGATTACAAATTGCAGCAGTCTGCGCAGTAGTGATGGATACCTTATTTTCAGGGTCGAAAACTAGAACAAAGTCATTTTCAGTACCGTGGCCATAGGTTGCAATCATGATTT
>CAZUWN010000079.1:0-4340 GCA_964624105.1 uncultured Candidatus Planktophila sp.
AACCCAGTTAACGGCGAGAAGTTGCCAATCTGGGCAAGTGATTATGTATTAGCTGATTACGGCACTGGTGCGATCATGGCTGTTCCGGCTCACGATCAACGCGACTTAGATTTCGCTCGCGCCATGAAATTACCTGTGCGCGTAGTTGTTGAGACTGGCGAAGAAGACCCAAATGAAACTGGCGTTGCAACCGGTGGCGATGGAAAACTAGTTAATTCAGGCTCACTTAACGGTCTTTCAAAGGCAGAAGCTATTGCTCAGATCAATGCCCAACTTGAAAAAGATGGCCTTGGAAAATCAGCCCGTAATTATCGTTTGCGCGACTGGTTAGTTTCTCGCCAACGTTATTGGGGCACACCGATTCCAATTATTCATTGCCCTAAGTGCGGCGAAGTCGGCGTTCCTGCTGATCAATTGCCGTTACTTCTTCCTGATGCAACTGGCCTTGATCTAAAGCCAAAGGGTCAGTCTCCACTTGCGGCTGCAACTGATTGGGTAAATGTTCCTTGTCCTAAGTGCGGCACTGCAGCAATGCGCGATACCGACACTATGGATACTTTCGTAGATTCATCTTGGTATTACTTGCGCTACCCAAGTTCGACTAATCACAACGAACCTTTTAGTCGCAAAGATGTTGATACTTGGTTACCAGTTGATCAATATGTTGGTGGCGTAACCCATGCGATCTTGCACTTGCTCTATAGCCGCTTCTTCACCAAAGTTTTATTCGATATGGATATGGTTTCATTTAACGAACCATTTACTCGCCTACTAAATCAAGGCATGGTCTTGATGGATGGTTCTGCAATGTCTAAGTCGCGTGGCAACTTAGTTCGTCTCTCTGATGAACTTGCTAACCACGGCGTAGATGCAATTCGCTTATCAATGGTTTTTGCTGGCCCACCTGAAGATGATGTTGACTGGTCAGATGTGTCACCTGCTGGCTCAGTTAAATTCTTAACTCGTGCTTGGCGTCTATCTGGTGACGTAACAAGTAAGCCAGGTGTGGATTTCAGCACCGGTGAGATTTCACTTCGCAAAGCCACACACAAAGCACTTCACGATGCGGCCTTTGCTGTTGAATCTTTCCGCTTTAACGTAGCAATCGCTCGCGTAATGGAACTTGTTAATGCCACTCGCAAAGCAGTAGATAGTGGTTGTGGCCCAGCTGACCCAGCAGTTCGCGAAGCGGTAGAAGCCACTGCAATTATGTTGTCATTAGTAGCGCCATACACCGCCGAAGAAATGTGGGATCGCTTAGGCCATCAGCCAGCTGTCGCTCTTGCGGGCTGGCCAGCTGTGGATGAGAAGTTGCTTGTGGCTGATGCAGTTGAAGCGGTTATTCAGATCAATGGCAAGATTAAGGAACGTCTTGAAGTTTCACCAACAATTTCTGACGCTGAACTCGAAGCACAAGCGTTGGCACTTCCAGCTATCGCAGCTGAATTAGGCGGCGTTAAGCCGGTAAAGATAATTACTCGCGCTCCTAAGCTCGTAAATATCGTTATCCCCAATTAATTCTTACTAGTTAATTGCGCACATTCGCGCCACCGAGAATGTCGGCATGAATGAATTCCAAAATCAGATTCAACGGATCACCGACTGGTGGTACGAACTCAATTTTTCAACCCTACAAAAGCGCGGCCTACTAGTTCTAGGTGGCTTAGTAATTGTCATTTCAGGATTCTGGGTAACTACCGGAAAATCTGAAGCAGTAATCATGGCCGAACCAATTGCAATTGAAGCTCCTCTTGTAACGATTGATGTTGCCGGAGCGGTAACTAACCCGGGGGTCTATGCACTACCTGGCAACGCTCGCGTAATCGATGCAATTAAAGCTGCGGGTAATTCGTTGGCGGGCACCGACTTAAGTGATTTAAACCTAGCCCGCATTATTCGAGATGGCGAACAGATTTATGTTTCTCCGACTGAGAAAACTAAAATTCCAGCTGGTCGGAAATTTGCTACTAAGAAAGCAACACCAACTGGTCCGATAAATATCAATCGCGCAACTGCCAAACAATTTGAAATACTAGATGGAATCGGGCCAGTGTTAGCAAAGCGGATAGTTGCATACCGCGCTGCGAATGGGCCATTCATTACGTTAGAAGATCTCGACAAAGTTTCCGGGATCGGGCCAGCTAAATTCGCACAGTTCAAAAGCCAAATCACCGTTTAATTGATTTTCGCGCCATAACTATTGGCGCAGCTATCTGGCTAGGCGCGCTTGTTCAAAGCTATGTGGCACCTTGGCGAATAACGTTATTGGTCGCTGCTTTAGCGACCTTTGTCCTGCTAGGAAAAAAGCAACGTGCACTAGTTGTGATCATTGCCTTATTGCTGGGCTCAACGATCATGTCATTTCGAGCCCAAGCCTTGACGCAGACTGTCCTTACACAATATCTAGGTAGCGAAGTCCAAATAACTGCGCAATTAATTACTGACCCTAATCGCACAACCCCGAAAGTATCAGGTCGCAATTTTGTAGCGAGCAATTGGTCATTCTTGGCCAGTGCCATTGAGTTAGAAACTAGTGCTGGTATCTATCGCTTAAAGATTCCAATCCGGGTGATGTCGCCAGCTAAGAACTTAATTGGATTACTGCCTGGACAGACCATTAGCGGAAGAGCGGTATTGGTAAAAAGTAAGGAAGCCAGAGTTGCTGCCCTGGTTCTTTTTCATGGTGAGGTAAAGATTGAAACTACCGCCTCGCGTTGGGCAAGCTCACTGGGTGCGATTCGAATCGGGTTACGAAACGCAAGTGGTGATGGTGATGCAGGTGCGCTGATTCCCGGGATGGTGTTGGGGGATACCTCAAAACAAAGTGCCGAATTCAAGTTGGCGATGAAACGATCTGGGTTAACTCACTTAGTTGCGGTCAGCGGTGCCAACTTTGCCATTGTTTCAGGCTTTGTTTTATGGCTTATGCAATTCTTTTTCCGAAATCGCAACTATCGAATTGGTGCGACAGCGCTCTCACTAATTTTCTTTATCGCTTTAGTACGACCTTCACCTTCAGTATTGCGAGCAGCTGCGATGGCCGCTGTTGTGCTGGTTGCGATGAGTCATCGACATGCTGCTGATTCGCTGCCTGCACTTGGTTTTGCAATTGCAGCTGTAGTAATTGCAGACCCGTGGCAATCACGAGATGCTGGTTTTGCGCTATCGGTCTTAGCAACTGGTGGTTTATTGCTGGCTGCTCCCAAGATAATTACTTTTTTCGCCAGATTCGTGCCGCGAAAATTCGCCGAAGCGCTAGCCCCACCAATTGCCGCGACGCTCTTCTGCTCTCCAGTTCTAGTTGCGTTATCTGGCTTTCTCTCACCAATGAGCGTGATTGCCAATCTATTAGCAGCTCCAGCAGTTGCTCCGATAACTGTGTTGGGGTTTATTGCGGCCCTGATTCACCCAATCTTGCCCGGAGTCGCTGGCTTACTAATTCTAATTATTCGTATTCCAGCAGCTTTCATTGGCCTAGTAGCAAAATGGTCAGCAAGTTTCTCAGTTCTGGAATTAGGGAAAGGGGCAAGTGGTTTCTTAGCTATTGCAGTTGCGGCAATTTGCATCTGGATCTTTCGGACTTTCTTTCGGAAGCATCGAAAGGCAATCGCAATTCTTCTGGTTGTGCTGCTTGTTGCTGGCAATTGGTTTGCCAGATTTCCGGGAATAGATTGGCAAGTTGGTAACTGCGATATTGGCCAAGGTGATGCCATGGTGATCAACTTAGGAAATCATCGCGGCGTTGTAATTGATGTGGGGCCAGATCCACAACTGATTGATAAATGTTTAAAACAATTTGCGATTACGCAAGTATCAATTTTGGTTCTAACTCATTTCCACGCCGACCATGTTGAAGGGTTGCCGGGCTTACTTAAAGGGCGCACGGTTGGGCAAGTTTGGGTTAGCCCACAGATTGATCCGGCTTTTGAAAGTGAACGCGTACAGAGATGGTTAAAAGTAATTCCACAAATTCCAGTGACGGCTGGGTTTAGCGCCCAAATGATTAGTAATCGCGGACCAATTAATTTCCATGTGCTCTGGCCAAAGTTAGGTGCACAAGATTCGCCCAATAATTCCAGCATCGTGCTGCAGATTAATTCAGCTGACTTTTCATTGTTAGCCGCGGGGGATATCGAACCAATCGCACAGTCGCAATTGGTTCAACAATTAAGCCAAGTTGATCTATATAAAGTGGCACATCATGGTTCGCGCTACCAAGATCTGAACTTCATGAAGGCCCTATCGCCACGAATTTCGATAATTAGCGTGGGTAAAGACAATACTTATGGCCATCCGGCGCCCCAAACAATCGCCGCCTTGAGTAGGATCGGCAGCACGGT
>CAZUWN010000080.1:0-4324 GCA_964624105.1 uncultured Candidatus Planktophila sp.
GGTTACGAACCAGATGCGTTCATGATTGGTTTACTAGTCATTGCAGTTGCGCTCTATATAAAAGGTGTAATAGTTTTAACAAAGCGTGGTGATAAGTGGCCAATCGGTCGCACGATTTCATTTGCAATTGGAATCAGCGCAGTAGATTTTGCAACTAGCGGTGGCTTAGGTTTGTACGCACATTTCAGTTTCTCTTGGCACATGGTTGCTCACATGACACTTGGCATGATTGCACCGATCGCAATTGTGTTAGGTGCACCGATTACTCTGGCACTTCGAACTCTGCCACAAGGTAGAAATTCAGAAGAACGTGGCGTACGCGGGACTTTACTTTCTGCGCTGCATTCACGGTACTCATCAATAATTGTTAATCCAGTCGGTGCGTTAGTCATTTTCGATGGTTCGCTCTTTTTGCTTTATTTCACATCGCTATTTGGCAAATTAATGAATACTCATGCCGGTCATTTATTTATGAATATTCACTTCTTACTAGCGGGCTTTCTTTTCTTCCATGTAATCATCGGAATTGATCCAAATCCAAAGCGCCCACCATTTCTGGTGCGCATTGTGACTTTGTTGGCAGCGATGAGTATTCACGCATTTTTCTCGGTCGCTTTGATGTCATCTTCAACCTTGATCGATTCGGGTTACTTCGCAGCTCTGCAGACACCTTGGGTGGGCGATTTATTGGCTGATCAAAATAAGGGCGGCGCAATTGGCTGGGCTATGGGCGAAATTCCGATTCTGATCGCACTGGTTGCGACCTTCATTATGTGGACTCGCGACGATGCGCGTGAAGCTCGCCGAATTGATCGCTCAGTGGAACGAATGGCAGCCATGGGGCAGCCAGATGAGTTGGCTCAATATAATAAGTACCTACAAGAACTTGCTGATCGCGAACGTCGGTCCGGCAAATAAGTGATGGAGTAACAATGGACGCGCTCTTTGATTTACCAAGTGAGTATAAAGATCTGCGCGCAAGTGTTCGCTCGTTAGCTGAAAATGAAATTGCTCCACACGCACAAGCTGTCGATGAAGATCATCGTTTCCCCCAAGAAGCATTTGATGCGTTACAAAAAGCTGGCTTAGCAGCTTCACATGTGCCAACTGAATTTGGTGGCGAAGGTGCAGATGCTCTCGGTGTTGCAATAATTATTGAAGAAGTTGCACGAGTTTGCGGATCTTCCTCACTTATTCCGGCCGTAAACAAATTGGGTTCACTACCGCTAATGCTCGGTGGAAACAAAGAGCAGAAAGAACGCTGGCTTACACAGTTAGCAAAAGGTAAAGGTTTCTCGTATTGCTTATCTGAATCAGAAGCTGGTTCAGATGCGGCATCAATGCGCACCAAAGCAGTTCAAAGTGGCGATAAGTGGATCCTTAACGGCAGCAAGAAATGGATCTCAAACGCTGGTTTCTCAGATTTCTATACGGTTTTAGCAACTTCTGATGCAGCCCTTGGCGCTAAAGGAATTACGGCATTTGTAGTTGAAAAATCAGACCCTGGCGTTTCTTTTGGAGCACCCGAAAAGAAGATGGGCTTTAGAGGTTCACCAACTCGCGAAGTTTATTTCGACAACGTAGAACTATCTGATGATCGTCGAATTAGCGAAGTGGGCAAGGGTTTCGCACTCGCAATGGACACTCTTGATCACACTCGAATTACTATTGCGGCGCAAGCACTTGGTTTAGCCCAAGGCGCCCTTGATGTGGCAACAAAGTACGCTCACGAACGCAAGCAATTTAACAAACCAATTTTTGATTTTCAGGCAGTGCAATTTATGTTGGCAGATATGGCGATGAGCATTGAAGCTGCTCGCTTATTAACTTATGCCGCAGCGGTTAGATCAGAACGCAATGATGGCGATCTAAAGTTTTATTCTGCATCAAGCAAGTGTTTTGCCAGTGATGTGGCTATGAAAGTAACTACTGATGCAGTTCAGATCTTGGGCGGATACGGTTATGTATCGGATTACCCAGTAGAGCGCATGATGCGCGATGCCAAGCTAACTCAGATTTACGAAGGCACTAATCAAGTGCAACGAATTGTGATTGCACGCAATCTTCCTAAATCTTAAAGCGCACTACTAAATCTGGTGTAGCTGCGGCATCAAGCGCAATGTCATGTGGTTCGCGCGGTAATTTCTGACTAGATAATTCACCATCGTGCAGTAAGCCAATTTTCCAAGCTTTAACTTTTGGCAAGAAGCGATCATAAAATCCACCGCCCTGACCCAATCGATAACCATCTGTATCCATTCGCAGCGCAGGAACCAAGACCACATCGATTGCTGCTAAATCAGTAAAGGGTTGCCCGATTGGTTCAGAAATTTTAGATTTATGGTTAAGTTGTGATTCATCGCCATTCCATTGCACCCAGATCATCTCGGATCCATTGATGCACGGAAGCAAGAGAGTTTTCCCAGCTTTAATTAAGGTCTGATTTAACAATTTTGTAACTGGTTCATCGCCATAGGAAAAATAGCTAGCAATTACTTGGGCAGCTGCGATCTCGGGAATCTGTGCCAAATGGGTAAATTCAACCGGGATGAAACCATCATGACGTTCGACCCGATATCGCTTGCGCAACCGTTCTTTGTCAGACTTCACATCTTCATTCATAGTTAAATCCCTAGGAAGTATCGAGTTACAAAGTATGGTGGGATTATGTCAGAGCGCACAAAGGTAGATGAGTTTCTCACCTCGCTAATTTCCATTTGTAAGCCGCTTGAGTCATTTGATATGCCACTGCTCGATGCTCACGGAGCAACCTTGGCTAGCGATGTTCATGCTGGTGAGCGATTGGTATTGCGGGCAGGCGCACGAATCCGGGCCACCCAAATTGGTTTAGCTGCCTCAATTGGTTTAGATCATTTACCAACTAGACCACATCCGCGCGTAGTAGTTCTTTCTGCTGGTCCAGATCTAGTCGAACCTGGCAAACCACTTACTGGTGATGAAGAGTATGAAACTAATTCTTGGTTGTTAACTACCGCCGTTCGTGAAACGGGTGCAATTGGTTACCGCGTTCACTCAATTCCAGATGATGAAGAACAACTGCAACGGGTAATTGAAGATCAATTAGTACGCGCAGATCTAATTATTATTAGTGGCGAACGCCAAGATGATTCATTCGATCTAATTACTCGCACCTTAGCTAAATTAGGCGAAATCACTACAGTTGATTTAGCTATCGAAGCAAGTGGTCGTCACAACTTTGGCACAATTGGCCCGGATAAAACACCGGTCGTAACGCTTCCGGGCGATCCGATTTCGGCATATATCTCTTTCGAACTATTTATTCGCCCAATGATTCGCACATTGTTAGGCGCAGCCACAATTCATCGCCCAGCTGTTAAAGCGAAGCTAGAAAAACCAGTTGCATCCTCTGCCGGACTGCGTTCATATATTCGCGCGATTCTTTCTGAAGATGGCGCTTCAGTGATGCCACTGCCATCGCAAGATGAGCAATCAACGCTCTCTGATGCCAATGCTTTTATTGCACTCTCAGAAAGTGATATTGAAAAAGCAATCGGGCAAGAAGTAACCGTCGTTGTGCTCGAGCGTCGATACATTTAAGTAGCCGTGAGCGATCGCATGTCTGATCAAAGCTGGCCGGTCGTTTTAAAAAGTAATGAACTAACCCTTCGCCCGTTGCGATTTCGCGACCGCGCAAAATGGTTTGCAGTGCGCGCTGAAAATCGCGAATGGCTTACTCCTTGGGAAGCGACCTTGCCGCAAGTGCCAGAACACATTGATGGCGGGGATTTAATTTCAAAGCGGCCCTCTTTCCTCGAGATGGTGCGCATTTATAACCGTGATGGGCGCAGTGGCCGCACGATTTCACTGGCCATATGGCAAGGCCCAAATCTGATTGGCCAGATAACTATGGGCGGCATTATTTATGGAGCTCTACGCGGTGCCCACATTGGGTATTGGATTGATCGCCGCTTTGCCAATCGTGGATTTACTACGCAGGCCGTTGAAATGGTTACTGCATACGGGTTTGATGAGTTAGGACTGCATCGCGTTGAGATTAATTTGCGCCCAGAAAATAGCGCTTCGCGTCGGGTGGCCGAGAAAGCTGGCTTTATTCTTGAAGGCGATCGTCCACGTTATTTACATATTGATGGGGCTTGGCGCGATCACATCTGCTTTGTAAAAGAGAATCCGGCAATTAAGTAGCGAGTCTTAAAGGCCTCTAAATACCCGATTTGAGCGTGAACCCCCTCTATCTTTAACCATCATGGCTTCTGGACTTATCTATCTCGCGATCGCCGGAATGTGGGTTTCCTACTTTCTGCCGCGTTGGATTCACGACCGC
>CAZUWN010000081.1:0-1637 GCA_964624105.1 uncultured Candidatus Planktophila sp.
TTAGTTGGATATAAGACCACGGCATTTCCTGGTTTCTATTTAACTGATTCCGGTTTCACGATTGAACACCGAGTTGATTCAGCTGCTGAAATCGCAGCCGTTATCAAAGCTCGTGAATCAGTTGGCACTAATGGCGCTGCCTTGCTAGTTGCCAACCCAGTTGTGAAGGAGATGAACCGCGCTAAGCATGATCAAATTTTAGCTACTGGTTTAGCAAAGGCAGAGGCTGCTCACATAACTGGTAAAGATGTAACACCGTTCTTATTGGAGCATTTCCACACAACATCACAGGGTGAATCACTTTCGGTCAATATCGAAATCATTAAATCAAATAGCGCACTTGCTGCTGATATTGCAGTTGCTAGTAAGTAGCTAGAGTAAATAACTAAAAATGTCGAAAATACTCTGCATTGGTGAAGTAAACCTCGATGTAGTTGCCATTATTTCTAGCGATATCAATTACGGCAGTGATACTGCAGCGAAAGTATCAACTCATGGCGGTGGCGCAGGCGGCAATGTTGCTGCTTGGTTGCGAATTGCTGGCGCCCAAAGTCATATGTTGGCGCGCATTGGTAAAGATGCCGCCGGCGTTGCAGTGCGCAGCGAATTTGATCGACTAGGTGTTAGTTATTCCGAAATAGATGTACATGGCGCCCCCACTGGAATAGTCGTTGTCATCGTTGATAAAGATGGCGAACGCAGCATGTTTCCGGACAACGGTGCAAATAGCGGTTTAACTCTGGCTGATTTGCCCGAACTCGATTCTTTCAATGCTGCCTACATTTCTGGCTACGCGCTACTTGATCCGAAATCTCGCTCGGCAATTCTGCAGATGATCGGGAAAATTAAAGCAGCTGGGTTAAAGATTTATTTGGATCCGGCAACTGTGGGTGGCATGACTGGTGTGCCAATTGCTGAAATTAGGGCTTGGATTAATCAAGTGCACTGCTTATTACTCAATGAAGATGAAGCGAAATATTTATCGTCAACAACTGATCTCGAGTTAGCGATCGCTGATTTACTTCAAATCTGTCCCACCATCGTGGTCAAACGAGGATCACATGGCGTTATTGCCGCTAATCGTGGCTCTGCTTCAATTTCATTGCCCGCAGTTTCTGCTCAAGTAATTGATACAACCGGTGCTGGCGATAGTTTTGCGGCTGGATTTATCGCTGCCGACCAAGCCGGACTTGATTTCACACAATCACTAGGTGCTGCTCTGACCATTGCTGCCAAGTGTGTTGCAATCGTGGGGGCGCGCCCAGCCCTAGATGCGCAGGTTTAGCCCAACTTATTGGCAGAATCACCGCCATGGCTACGGCAAAGACACCCTCTAAGAGCGCCGCAAAATCGAAAAAACCAGTTGGTCCTAAAGCTGGCGAGTATCCCGGCAAGATTGTTGACGTTGATGTTTCATCTGAAATGTCAGAATCATTTCTCGAATACGCATATTCGGTAATTTATTCCCGCGCACTTCCTGATGCCCGCGATGGTTTAAAGCCAGTGCACCGTCGCATCTTGCATCAGATGTCAGAAATGGGGCTGCGTCCAGAACGTGGTCACGTAAAGAGTGCTCGTGTAGTTGGTGAAGTAATGGGTAAGTTGCACCCACACGGTGACAGTGCAATTTATGACGC
>CAZUWN010000081.1:1737-4287 GCA_964624105.1 uncultured Candidatus Planktophila sp.
GGTATGGCTACCAATATGGCGCCACATAACTTGGGTGAAGTAATTGCGGCAACTAAATATTTAATTGAAAACCCAAAAGCAACGCTTAAGCAGTTAATGAAGTTTGTGCCAGGGCCTGATTTTCCAACGGGTGGCGAGATTGTGGGCATTGAAGGAATTCAAGATGCTTATGAAACTGGCAAAGGTTCAGTAAAGGTGCGCGCTAGCGTTGAAATTAGCAAAGTAACTACCCGCAAGATGGGTATCACCATTAAAGAACTACCTTTTAATATTGGCCCGGAAAAAGTCGTTGAGCGCATTGCCGACCTGGCTAAAGCTAAGAAGATTCAAGGCATTTCAGACATCATCGATTTAACTGATGGTCAGACTGGAACCAACGTGGTTATTGAAATCAAAAATGGTTTCGAACCTGAGAAAGTACTTGAACAACTATTTAAGTTAACGCCAATGGAAGATGCTTTCGCAATTAACGCTGTAGCTCTTGTTAATGGTCGCCCACAAACTCTTGGTCTAAAGAAGTTGCTGGAAGTATTTATCGAGCACCGCATCGAAGTTGTGCGTCGTCGCTCAGAATTCCGCAAAGCCAAGGCAACCTCACGTTTAACTCTGGTTGATGGCTTACTCAAGGCAATTATCGATATCGATAAGGTAATTAAGATCATTCGCGGCAGCGATGATGCAGCTGCTGCAAAAGAGAAGTTGATTAAAGACTTTAAACTAAATGACGAACAGGTCACATATATTCTCGATATGCCACTTCGTCGCCTTACCAAGATGAGCAAAATTGAATTAGAAACTGAAGGCAAGGAACTCAAGAAGACTATTGCTGAATTAACAGCGTTATTAAAGTCTGAAGAGACCATCAAAGCTCAGGTTTCACTCGAGTTAACCGAGGTCGGCAAAGCATTTGCTACCCCTCGTAAATCTCGTATTTCAGCTGCCTAATCTTCAGTTAGACTGCGACGTGATTTCAACTCAAGCCCTTGAACTACGCGCGGGCGCACGCCTGCTAGTTAAGGGCGTAACCGTGCGAATTAACAATGGCGATCGCATCGGTTTTGTTGGTCGTAACGGTGCTGGAAAATCAACTCTGGCCAAAGTATTAGCTGGTGAAAATATGCCTGCAGGAGGTGCGGTAAACCGCACCGGCAAAATTGGTTACTTGCCCCAAGACCCCCGCGTTGGCGAAGAAACCGGCAGCGTAATCGAGCGCATCTTATCTGCTCGTAATCTTGATCAAATTTCCCATCGCATGCGCGTTGTCGAAGAAGAGATGGCAACTTCTGAAGGCGAAGCACTTGAAAAAGCCATGGATCGCTACACCCGCGTTGAACACGAATTCAGTGCTGCCGGTGGCTATGCCGCAACTGCAGAAGCTGAAGCAATTGCTACTTCCCTCGGCGTTACCCAAGCAGTCTTCGATCACGAGCTAGCCACGTTATCTGGTGGTCAGCGCCGTCGTATTGAACTTGCTCGCATTCTTTTCAGCGGCGCAGAAACCCTTTTACTTGATGAACCTACTAACCACTTAGATGCTGATTCAATCAACTGGTTGCGTGATTATCTTTCGAAGTACTCGGGCGGCCTAGTAATCATCTCGCACGATGTTAACTTGATTGAAACTGTGGTTAACAAGGTTTTCTATCTAGATGCCAACCGCAACGTTATCGATGTTTATAACTTGGGCTGGAAAGCCTATTTATTGCAGCGCGAACAAGATGAACATCGCCGTAAGAAAGAGCGTGCTAATGCTGAAAAGCGTGCTGAAATTTTGCAGAAGCAAGGCGAGAAAATGCGCGCTAAAGCTTCTAAGGCAACTGCTGCCCAAGGCATGTTACGTCGCGCCGAGAAATTACGTTCTGGCCTGGAAGATGTGCGCGTTGCCGACAAGGTTGCAAAGCTACGATTCCCAACACCTGCCCCATGTGGCAAGACTCCCCTATCGGGTGAAGAACTTTCTAAATCATATGGTTCACTTGAAATCTTTACCGACGTTAGTTGTGTAATTGATAAAGGTTCTCGCGTAGTAATCCTTGGCCTTAACGGTGCAGGCAAAACAACACTTCTTCGTATCTTGGCTGGCGAACTTGAATCAGATACTGGCACTGTTGAAGCAGGCCATGGCTTAAAGATCGGCTACTACGCCCAAGAGCACGAGTCCCTTGATTTCGAACGCACTGTCTTAGAAAATATGATGTCTTCTAAAGATGATCTGCGTGAACCTGAAGCTCGTAACGTCCTTGGATCATTCTTGTTCGTCGGCGACGATGTCCATAAGCCAGTTAAAGTCCTATCTGGTGGTGAGCGAACTCGTTTAGCTTTGGCAACCTTGGTTATCTCAGCTGCAAACGTTTTACTACTTGATGAGCCAACCAACAACCTTGACCCCGCATCTCGTGCAGAGATCCTGGGCGCACTTGGCGAATATCAAGGAGCGGTAATCATGGTTTCCCACGATGAAGGCGCAGTGCAAGCGCTAAAGCCTGAGCGAGTTATTTTGTTACCTGATGGCGATGAAGATCTTTGGAAAGAGGATTACTTCGATTTGGT
>CAZUWN010000082.1:0-2742 GCA_964624105.1 uncultured Candidatus Planktophila sp.
CACCTTCATCGACAACTCAGACTGGTTCTGGTTCTGGAAGTGGCAGCAATTCAAACTCTGGGTCTGCCAAAATCGTTGAAGGTTCTCTATGCGATGCAAATGGCCCTGCGAATGGTAAAGATGCCAGTGGCGTTGAATTGTTCTGCACAAAAGGTGGCGATGGAAAATCTTCGTGGCGACCTAAGCAAAGTGGCGGATCTGGAAGTAGTGGATCTGGAAGTGGCGCATCTGGAATTTGGCAAGATTCAATAACTACTTCGCTAGGCCTTGCACCCGATCTTAAGTGTGCCGGGTCTGCAACTCAACTCACGAGTGGTTTTATGAAAGATGTAAATACTATTTCTCACATCGCACCAATGGGAGAGATGACATCTACGCACGTCACGCCAGTAGACCATATCTATGTTTACTTTCCACAGCAGGCGAAGCCAGCTGGAACCTACATGGTTACCTCACCAGCCGATGGCGTCATCATTAGCGCCGAAGATTTTCGCATTCAAAACGGATATCCCTATCCCGATTATCGTTTAGTGATTATGCACTCATGCAAACTCTTCAGCGTGTTTATCCATGTGGGAACCTTGATTGGCTCGGCATCGAAAATCGCGACCGAAATGCAATCTACTGGCCGCTGGTCAGGCTCAATTGAGATTAAATCTGGTGAGGTTATTGCCGATGACTCAGCTAACCCAAACTTCGATTACTCACTTTTTGACGGGTCAACGAAGCTCTCTGGGTTTGCAAATCTTGACTCCTACGCGAATAGTGAGCCTTGGAAGCCCTTTACTGTTGATCCCTTTGAGTACATGAGCAGTGCAGTGAAATCTTCATATGCTGCCAAGCTAACGCGCACGGCCGCACCACTTGGTGGAAAAATTGACTATGACAAAGTTGGTGGCATTGTCGGCAACTGGTTTGTTAAAGGAACAAATGGTTATGCCGGTCAGGGCGCTAACGCCAATTATGCTAACGCGACTGGATCGTCAAAGGTTTCACGTGGATATTGGGATACACATTTAGCGATTGCTCCTCATAACGTTGACACAGAGCAATTCATATTTAGCGTCGGTGATTGGGATGGCTGTCCATGTCAGATGGTCGCCGCCCCTGGTCAGATAAATCCATCAAGCATTACAGCGGCCTCCGGAACCATCGTCTATGAACTCCGTGAACTCCAACTACAAAGTGCCTCTGGTTCCGATTGGGATCGAGGTGGCATCTGGCCACAGAACTTCAAGGTTGTCGCGACCAACATCGTTGCCGGTTATCTTGCAATTCGGGTTAATGCAGATAACTCAATTACTGTTGAAAAAGGTGTTGGTTTAGCAAAATCCTCCTTTACGGGATTTACAAGTAAGGCCCTTACCTACACCCACTAAGCCATATGTAAATAGAAGAAAGACTTACTTAATCTTCGTCCTTAGAAGTATTAAGTCCTTCAGAGATCAGCTTCATTACATTTGGATCTGCCAACGTGGTCGAATCGCCAACTGCGCGATGTTCCGCCACATCTTTAAGCAATCGACGCATGATCTTGCCGCTACGAGTCTTTGGTAGCTCGTTAACCACCACGATTTGGCGTGGTTTAGCGATCGCGCCAATCTCTTTAGCAACGTGAGCGCGCAAGGTCTGAATTAAGGCCTCGCTTTCGCCGTGCTTAACACCACCGCGCAAAATCACAAATGCCACGATGCCTTGGCCAGTCATCTCATCGGCTGCGCCAACTACTGCAGCTTCTGCTACTTCTGGGTGGCTAACGAGAGCTGATTCAACTTCAGTGGTTGAAATACGGTGACCCGAAATATTCATCACATCATCGACGCGACCTAATAACCAGAGCGCGCCTTCTTCATCGATCTTGGCACCATCGCCTGCGAAATAAATACCCTTAAAGCGGGACCAATATGTTTCTTTATATCGCTCGTCCTCGCCCCAAACCCCGCGCAACATGCCAGGCCATGGTTTATCAAGAATTAAGAATCCACCGTGACCTAAGCCAACTTCATTAGCTTTATCGTCAACAACTTTTGCACTGATGCCAGGTATTGGACCCATGGCAGAGCCTGGTTTAGTTGCGGTCACACCAGGCAGTGGTGAAATCATGATGCCGCCAGTTTCAGTTTGCCACCAAGTATCAACAATTGGGCAACGGTTTGCGCCAATAACTTCGCGGTACCACATCCAGGCTTCAGGGTTAATTGGTTCGCCAACTGAACCAAGCAAACGAAGTGATGAAAGATCATGCGCATTAGGAAATTCATCGCCCCACTTCATCCAGGTGCGAATCAAAGTTGGTGCGGTATACAAAATGCTGACTTTGTACTTTGCCACTAATTCAAAGATGCGACCTTTATGCGGCGTATCTGGGGTGCCTTCATACATAACTTGTGTTGCACCATTAATTAGCGGGCCATAAACCACGTAAGAGTGACCAGTAATCCAACCAATATCTGCGGTGCACCAATAAACATCGGTTTCAGCCTTTAAATCAAAGACAGCTTTGTGAGTGTAAGCAGCCTGCGTTAAATAGCCACCAGTTGTATGGAAAATGCCCTTTGGTTTAGCAGTTGTGCCCGAGGTATAGAGAATAAATAGCGGGTGTTCGGCGTCAAAAGCCTGCGCCACATGCTCTGCGCTCTGGCGATCAACGATCTCGTGCCACCAAACATCTGAGGCAGAGTTCCAAGCAGTCTCTTGCCCGGTGCGCTTTACAACTAAAACTTTCTCAACGTTATTTGGCTT
>CAZUWN010000082.1:2842-4179 GCA_964624105.1 uncultured Candidatus Planktophila sp.
TAATTTTTCTTACGCTCGGGTAAGTGGTTGGATATGTCGTAAGCCTTTAGTCGGCCCAAAGATGCGCTCGGCTTTTACATATCCACCACTGGAGTGATCATGCCAATTGCAACCCCGGAAATTTATGCAGATATGTTGGATCGCGCGAAAGCTGGCGCCTTTGCATATCCCGCAATCAACGTTTCATCATCTTCAACCCTGATCGCAGCCCTTCGTGGTTTCGCCGAAGCTGAATCAGATGGCATCATTCAATTTTCTTGGGGCGGCGCTGAATACGCATCAGGTTCAACCGTTAAGAACATGGTTGATGGCGCAGTAGGCCTGGCTGAATTCGCACATGTTGTTGCGAAGAACTACAACGTAAACATTGCACTACACACAGATCACTGCCCAGCTGAAAAGCTTGATGGTTTCATGCGCCCACTTCTTGAGTTCGGTGCAAACCGCATCAAGAATGGTCAAGCACCACTATTTAGTTCACACATGTGGGATGGCTCAGCAGTTGATATGCCAACTAACATGAAGATTGCCGCCGAGATGCAGAAGCTTTCAGCTGCAGCTCGCACAATTCTAGAAATTGAAATCGGCGTTGTCGGTGGCGAAGAAGACGGTATCGAAGCAAAGCACGATGCCAAGTTGTACTCAACACCTGAAGATGCGCTAATGACAGTTGCAACTTTAGGAACTGACCCAAGTACTCGCTACATGGTTGCCGCAACATTCGGTAACGTGCACGGCGTATACAAGCCAGGCAACGTTGTGTTGCAACCTAAAATTTTGCAGACACTTCAAGCTGCAGTTTCTGAAAAACTTGGCCTACCTGCTGGCAGCAAGCCAATGGATCTGGTCTTCCATGGTGGTTCAGGTTCACTTCTATCTGAAATCCGCGAAGCCCTTGATTACGGTGTGATCAAGATGAATATCGACACCGATACTCAATACGCATTCACCCGCCCAGTTGCAGATCATGTGCTCAAGAACTACGACGGCGTGCTTAAGATCGATGGCGAGGTTGGTAACAAGAAGGCTTATGACCCACGCGCATGGGGCAAGTTGGCTGAGGCTGGCATGGCTGCTCGCGTTGTTAAGGGTTGCGAAGACCTTCGTTCCACCGGAACCACCTCTCGCAAGTAAACTTCACTCACCGCCAATTAGCTATAGAGAAAGGCTTTACCGATGCCTGCATTAGTTCTACTGGGAGCACAGTGGGGCGATGAGGGCAAGGGTAAAGCTACCGATCTGCTCGGTGATCGCGTTGATTATGTAGTTCGCTATCAAGGTGGCAACAACGCTGGTCACACAGTTGTTATCGGTGATCAAAAGTATGCGTTGCACTT
>CAZUWN010000083.1:0-4145 GCA_964624105.1 uncultured Candidatus Planktophila sp.
AAATCTGGCGCAATCTCAGCAGCTAAAGTTGCTGCTGCCCCAAGACTTTGGTCACCTTCCATCATGCTCCCGACGTATACGCCTATTCCGGCAGCTTTAGCGGTTTTGGCCATCTCTCTAGCCAGAGTTAAACCACCTGATTTGAGTAGCTTCAGATTCACTAGATCAACAGCATCAAGTTTAATTAATTCACTTAAATCATCCGGAGTAAAACATGACTCATCAGCCATGATTGGAATTGAGGAAATTGCCTTAACTTTCGCTAGAGCTGCAAAATCTCGAGCAGGTGTAGGTTGCTCAAGATAATCAATCGCTAATCCGTGGCTCGAAATCGCGGCGAGAACTTCGACCGTATGATCAAATGTCCAAGCTTGGTTAGAATCGATTCTTAGGTGAGATCCCGCTGGAATTAACTCTGAAATAATTTTTAGCTTCTCAATCAGATCAGCAACTGGCTCTAAATTTGCCTTAATTTTAAAATGCGTAAAACCCGCACTTACCCGATCAGCAATAAGTGGCGGCAAATTCTCAATCGTGGTTATCGGAATCGTTACGTCAGTCGCTACCGAAAATCCGTTCTTAACGCCAGATCCGAGCGCACCGTTTAGCGCAATATCAATCGCTGCTTTGCTACTACCAGTTAATTGTGAATTTCGGACCTCAACAACAGCTGCGGCAAGATCTTTACCGACAATTAGAGCTGGTGCATCTTGCTGCAACTCTTTGATGATTAGCTCATGGCTATCACCAGTGATTTTTGGTGTCTCTACGGTTTCACCAACGTGCCAGTTTCCAAATTCATCACATAATTCAAACTTTATTACTTGATATTCGGAAACCCCACGAAGCGCAGTTACGAAACGTTCGCGAAGCTCTCGTGAGTAAGTGCTGACGCGAGTAGAAACTACTTCACTCATAGTCAGAGCCCCGCTAGACTTTCAAACGTGCTCATTCGCCCCGTAACTAGCCAGGATTTAGGCTCATTGGTAACAATTTTTAGGGCCTGCTGGAATATTTCATATCGAGATTTAATCAGTGCTGAGGTTCGAGAGGCAATGGATGTAGAGGCCGCCACCAAACTACTAACCAACGCTGTTAACCCAAACCCTGGGCGATATACCTTGATAGCAACTGAAGCAGAATCTGGATTAGGTTTTGCAGGTTTTGGTAGTGACCCAGAAGATGCGACTAAAGGCCATCTGTACTCGCTATATGTATCACCAGAGAGTGCTGGAAAAGGTGTCGGGTCTAGATTGTTAAACGAAGTCATCTCTGAACTTGGCAAGATTGGCAAACCGGAAATCACACTTTGGGTCTTTAAAGAAAATCCAATTGCGATCGGGCTATACCGTAAATCTGGCTTTGTGGAAACTGGCCGCGAAAAAACTGATGAGCGCTGGCAGATTCCCCAAATTGAGATGTTGCGCAAAGCAGTTACTCAATAACTCGCAACTTGGTCGGCTGAATATTTGGTCGTTGTGGCAAAACAAATGCACCCTTGCCTGGCGTCAGTGAACCAAGAATTCTCTCGCCATTTGCGCCAGTGCAGCTAGGAATCTGACCTGGTTGTCCATTTAGTGCGAGATATCCAATCAGGGCGAACATGAGGCCTTCTTTTGCACGCGGATCAATTCCAAGCACTTGCATTGAAAGTACTTGGCAGTTTGTTAAGCGCTCTTGCAATCGTGCCATCATCACTGGATTGGCTGATCCACCACCGGCAATATATAACTTAGCTAACTTGAATTTTTCAACTTCAACTGCAACAGTCTCAACAGTTAACTCAAGCAAAGTGGCCATTAGATCTGCAATGTTCCAGGAAGAAACCGGGCCAACATAGTCAATTAAGTAATCCAGATGGAATAACTCTTTACCGGTCGATTTTGGTGCCGGTAATTGGTAATAAGGCTCAGTTAAGAATTTTGCAAGTAATTCCTTATCGACAGTTCCGCTAGCGGCTAATTTGCCATCGGCATCGTAGGAGTATTTGCCCTCTGAATGAGCATAAATAGCGGCATCTAATAAGCAATTAGCAGTCCCAATGTCATATGCCAGCGGAGTCAGGTTGCTACCTGCCACAGTGATATTTGAAATTCCACCTAGGTTAAGTGCTCCTTCCGGCTGAGCAGAGTGACCTAGTAATAATTGATCCACGATACTTACAAGTGGAGCACCGTGGCCACCAGCTGCAACATCGCGAGAGCGAATATTTGAAAGAACTTGCACGCCGGTTTCTTCGGCAATCCAAGTTGGCTCACCTAATTGCAGAGTGCCTTTGGCTTTGTGATCAGTGTCAATCCAGTGGAAAAGGGTTTGACCATGGCTAACAATTAGATCAGGCTCAAACTTAAACTTCTTCATCACGCTCTGAGCTGCTGCACTAAATGCTTGGCCAATCTTGGTATCTAGAATGCAGACTCGTTCCATATCTACTTTACGAGGTGGCATTGAATCGGCAATCATCTCGTGTAATGAATCGCTGTATTTAACGGATTCAAACCCAATTACTCGCACTTCAACTAAGTCTCCGCTTTGTACGAATTCACAACAGGCAACATCAATGCCATCGTAAGAAGTACCCGAAATCATGCCAATAACCTTCATGTTAAACCTCCGAACAAGCTACTAGATGACCATTTGAAATATCGCGAAGCGTTGGTGCAGTTATTGAACAACTTGGTACCGCTAGAACGCAACGTGAATGGAAAGAGCAGCCGCTCGGTAGATTAACCGGGTCTGGAACTTCGCCTTCAAGAGTACGTGCCAACATGGTTGGATCACCGATAATGCTGTGATCAGGCATCGCTGCAATCAGCGCTTTGGTATATGGATGAACTGGGTTTTCGATGATTTCTTCCCAGGTGCCAAATTCAACGATCTTGCCTAAATACATAACGGCGATAACGTCGCTGATATATCTAATCATTGCTAAATCGTGGCTGATGAAAATATAGGTAAGTCCCAAGTTTTTGCGTAGATCGATCAGAAGATTCATTACCTCAGCTCGCACAGAAACATCGAGAGCTGATACTGGTTCATCTAAAACCAGCAATTTAGGCTCCGCTGAGAGGGCGCGAGCAATACAAACACGCTGACGTTGGCCACCTGAAAGTTGGTGAGGGTAACGATTTCGTAAATCGGGATCAAGACCAACCATCACCAGTAGCTCAGTCACTCGATCTGTGATCTTATCTTTAGCAACTAAGCCGTGAACTTCTATCGCTTCTGCAATTGAATTCTCGATTTGTTGACGAGGGTTAAGGGAAGAATATGGATCTTGAAATACCAACTGCACCTGTGAGTGATGGGACTTCAAACGATCTTTAGCTTTATTATCAATTACTGCGCCATCCCAAGTAATTGAACCAGCTGATGGAACTTCTAAGCCAACCACTGCGCGAGCAAGTGTTGATTTGCCGCAACCACTTTCACCAACGATACCTAAGGTTTGACCAACTTCAACTTTAATCGAAACCCCATTCAGGGCGTTGATAGTTGTGCCAGAGGCTCGGTTTAAGTAACGCTTCTCAACATTAATAATATCTAGGGACATTACTTATCTCCCATCGGATGAAAACAAGCAACTGATTTTTCTAAAGTGCCAACTAACTTAGGCGCAGATGCAGTGCATTCGGAAGTTGCTTTAAAGCAGCGAGGCGCGAATGCACAGGTGTTGCCAACTAGCCAAGGCTTTTGTGGAACTCCTGGAATAGAAGTTAAGCGCTTACGAGATTTGTCCGTACGCGACGGCAGTGAAGATAGCAAACCATGCGTATATGGGTGCTGCGGATTAGTAAAGATTTCTTGAACTGTTCCGGCTTCGACGATATTGCCGGCATACATGACAATTAGCCGATCAACTAAGTTAGCGACAACGCCTAAATCGTGCGTAATCCAAAGCATCGACATGTCGCGCTTGCGCCGTTGCTCAGAAACTAGCGCCAAGATCTGCTGCTGAATGGTTACATCAAGTGCTGTTGTTGGCTCATCTGCGATCAATAACTTAGGCGAGAGCAGCAAAGCCATTGCAATCATTACGCGCTGGCGCATACCGCCGGAAAACTCGTGTGGATAGCTCTCCATGGCTCGTTCTACTTGTGGAATGCCTACTTCGCGCAGGGCTGCTTCAACTCGAGCGACTGAAC
>CAZUWN010000084.1:0-4073 GCA_964624105.1 uncultured Candidatus Planktophila sp.
CTTAAGGATCCTTCTCTTAAGCCACGTTGGGTGGCCCCAGGTGAAATCTTAAAATCCTGGAATTTTAGAGAGGAAGTTATGAGTAAGGGCGAAAGCAATAACCAACGCATTCTCGTAGTTGATGATGAATCGAGCATTAGTGATTTAATTTCAACCAGTCTTCGTTTTGTTGGTTTTGATGTGCGAACTGCAAGTAATGGTTCACAAGCTCTACTAGTTGCCGAAGAATTCAAGCCACATGCCATGGTGCTCGATGTGATGATGCCCGGTATGGATGGTTTTGAGGTCTGCAAACGTATTCGCAACGAAGGCCAAAATATTGGCGTTCTTTTCTTAACTGCTAAAGATGGCATGGAAGATAAAGTCGCCGGTTTAACTATCGGTGGCGATGACTATATGACCAAACCATTTAGCCTAGAAGAGTTGGTCGCACGCTTACGCTCACTTTTGCGCCGCACTGGTGCAACCACAACTCCTAATGATGAAGAAAAAATTCGGTTTGCTGATCTGGAATTAGATGAAGCCACTCACGAAGTTCATCGCGCTGGCAATTTAATCGATCTTTCCCCTACTGAATTTTTACTACTTCGCTACCTAATGATTAATGCCGATCGGGTAGTTTCCAAATCACAAATTCTTGATCATGTTTGGCAATACGATTTCCGGGGCGATGCTGGCATTGTCGAAACTTATGTTTCCTACTTACGTAAAAAAATAGATACTTACGAACCAGCTCTAATTCACACGGTGCGTGGTGTTGGGTATCGACTACGAATTCCACCGAAGTAATTTCTAAATGCAGAATCGAAACCCATTATCTAGTGCGAGCTTACGCAACCGACTTCTAGTCGGCGTATTGCTTTTATCCGCACTCGGTTTTACGGTTTCAGATTTTGTCACGCAAAATGCAATGCAAAAGTTCTTACTTCAACAGGTAGATCAACAATTACTAAGTGTCGCCGATGGCGCTTTGTTGCGAGTTGATCGAGCTGGAATTCAGAGTGACTCAGATGGCGATGAGGATGATGAAAATTCGCCAGCTAGGGCTGCTGCTGCCGAAACCCCTTTGCGTAGTGTTCCCAGCTCGGTTTCGATCACTTTGCTTGATCCATTCGGTAACTATGTTGGTGGCGTAGGCGGCGACTTAAATTCTCAAAAAATAACCGATTACGTTGTTGGTACTTTGCCTGCAAGTGCTGCCAAATATGGAGATCGCCCATTCACTTTAGAAATCCCAGGGGCTGACTTCCGGGTTTTGGCGCGAGTGTTGCCATCTGCAATGGGTTCTGTTTTTGTTGCACAATCTTTATCTGGGGTAGATGAGACGTCGGCACGTTTGCGAATTGTCTTTGTTTTCATTGGTCTTATTGCCCTTCTCTTAATTGGATTTGCCTCGCGCATGGTGATTCGAGTTGGGTTGCGACCACTTGTGGCGGTTGAAGAAACGGCAGAGAAAATCGCAGCTGGTGATTTATCTGCCCGTCTACCTGATGCCAAACCTGATACTGAAGTTGGTCGGTTGGTTACTTCACTTAACGCAATGCTTTCGCGAATTGAAGAGTCTTTCGCCGCACGCACTGCTAGTGAAAATAAATTACGACGCTTTGTGGCAGATGCGAGCCATGAACTACGCACTCCACTAACAGCAATTCGTGGTTTTGCCGAGCTGCATCGTCAAGGCGCAGTTAAAGGTGAAGCTGCAACTTCTGAACTTGTGGGTCGAATTGAAAATGAATCAGTACGCATGGGCGCTTTAGTTGAAGATTTGTTGACGCTAGCGCGGTTAGATCAATCTCGTGAGTATGTGAATGCTCCGGTAAATCTCACTGACTTAGTAACTGAGGCAGTTGAGTCCGCCCGAGCAGCAGGCCCCGATCATCCGATCACGCTTAATTTGCCGGAAGAAGCTTTCATATTGGGTGACGCCGGTAAAATTCATCAAGTCGTTGCAAATTTATTAGCAAATGCTCGAATTCATACTCCCGTTGGTACACCAATATCTGTTTCAATTGAAAGTAGCGAAGAAGGTACCTCTATCTCGATTGCCGATTCTGGCCCTGGTTTAACCCAAGAGGATCAAACCCGTATTTTTGAGCGCTTTTATCGCGCAGATCCATCGCGTAATCGCGCTAAAGAAGAAGGAAGTGGCCTGGGTCTTTCTATCGTAGATGCCGTTATGCAGTCACATGGTGGCAAAGTTAGTGTTACTTCAAAACTAGGAGAAGGCGCAACCTTTACAGTTTTCTTTCCTTTAGCAACTAGTTAAGCGACTCCATTGCGCGCAGTGTTGCAATGCGCTCTTGAATTGGTGGATGCGAAGCGAACATTTTTGATACTGATTTGCCATCTAGCGGCGACTCAATCCAGATATGTGCAACGGCAGTTGATTTCTGTTGTACGACTGTGGAATCAGCGGCTAATACTTCAAGTGCACTGCGCAAACCGGCTGGGTTACGAGTAAAAGCGACAGCGGTTGCATCAGCTAAAGATTCTCGTTTCCGTGAAATAGCTGATTTCAACATCACGGCAGCAATCGGTGCCAAAATTAAAACAACTAGCGAAACAACCAACATGATTGGGTTGCCATTACTGTCACGGTCACGACGGCCACCACCGAACCACATCATGCGCATTAGCAGGTCGCTAATTAGCGCAATAACACCTGCTGTTGTGGCAGCTACTGCGGAAACCAAAGTATCGCGATTTCCAACGTGTGCCATTTCGTGCGCAATAACACCCTGTAGTTGATCGCGATCCATGGCATCGAGAATTCCAGTAGTAAATGCAATTAGTGCGTGCTCCGGATTTCGCCCTGTTGCAAATGCATTTGGCGCACTATCTTCAACTATGGCTACCTTTGGCATTGGTAGTCCGCTAGCAATTGTGATTTCTTGAATCAAGCCAAATAACTTTGGGTTATCGCTCTCTTGAATTTGTTTTGCACCAGTCATGGTTAAAACCAGTTTGTCCGAGCCGTAATAAGAACCCCAAACTGAAATCAAAGTCAGGCCAACAGCAAAGGGCACAATCGCAGCGCTACTAGTACCAAGGTAGGTGAAGATTGAAATTAAAACTAACCAGGTAAGTGCACCCATTGCTCCGAGCAGCAGGAAGGTTTTGCGCTTATTAGAGCTTTGCGCAGCACGAAAAGAGAATGTTGCCATAGGCCTTTAGAAGCTTACGTTTGGAGCGTTTCGGTTAGTAGCGTCGTCAACTTCGTAGAATTCACGCTCATCTACTTTGGCAAAACCAGCAAAGAAATTAGTTGGAATAGTTTTTACGGCAGTATTTAATAAGCGCACATTGTCATTGTAGAACTGACGCGAAAAGGCAACTTTATTTTCAGTGGTAGAAAGTTCCTCTTGTAATGACATGAAGTTAGCTGATGCTTTTAGATCAGGGTATGCCTCGGCAACTGCTAACAATCCGCGCAGTGCTTGTGTCAGCATTCCATCAGCAGCCGAAACATCAGCGACAGTTGTCGCAGTAGTAGCTTTCGCGCGGGCAGTAATTACCGCATCAAAGGTTGATTGTTCGTGTGTGGCGTAACCTTTAACAGTTTCAACTAAATTAGGAATCAAATCAGCGCGACGCTTTAGTTGCACTTCAATCTGGGCAAACGCTTCATCGACTGCAACATTTAATCTAATTAAGCGGTTGTATTGCGCTACAAAGAAAACAATAAGTAGAACAGCAATTCCGCCAACAATAAGAGCTGTCTTCATTCTGACTCCTTCTAATTATTGAATTACGGTTTGATGAAAATTGATCCAAGAACGGCTAGCGGTTGGTCCGCGTTGGCCTTGGTATCTAGAAGCATAAACGGCGGAACCGTAAGGATGCTCAGCCGGAGATGAGAGTTTGATTAGACAAAGTTGCCCGATCTTCATTCCAGGAAATAGTTTTACGGGCAAATTTGCCACATTTGAAAGCTCGAGCGTGATGTGGCCTGAAAAACCTGGGTCAATAAAGCCAGCAGTTGAGTGAGTTAGTAAGCCAAGGCGACCAAGGGATGATTTTCCTTCAAGGCGGCCGGCAATATCATCGGGCAAAGTGATAATTTCATACGTTGA